>JBDNFT010000256.1:0-28633 GCA_041689695.1 Planctomycetaceae bacterium
AACTTCGGGGGTAACTTCGGGGGCGAAGAACGTCAATGTGACGCCCAGTTTGTCATCTGACTGCCATTTTGGTGCAGGAAGTCCGTTTTTTTTGCATTCCTGAACCATCAGAACACTTCCCCGGCCTGCTTTTTCCATCAGGCCTCGCAGGTACAACACATGGGCGATGTCTGGGTTGCGAAGCACAGAAAGCTGACCTCGGCCCAAGCCGTCAGCCGTTACGCCGTCGGGAAGCGGCCCTGAATTCCAGATCTCCAGACGTTTCGGAAAGACATGAATGCTGACGCCACCAGACGAACTACTGTAATCCCGATGTGCCAGGGCGTTGATCAGGGCTTCTCGAACTGCAGCTTCTGGATAGAGCGGAGCATCCTGTCGCTTGGGATTACCTTTGACGAATCGAGAAATCGTGGGCAAGAGGAGAAAACAAACTGCAAATTCTTGTGTCAGACGACATCGCCGGAACACGCAGCAACAATACCGAGATTATCGAGGCATCAAGTTTTTCATTGCACGAACGTGCGGTCCTGGACCTTGTCTGACAGAAATAACTCAACATCTTCCCCAGGCATGATTTCCAAGGCGTATTCCAGACCGAGTTCCGTCATGGCTTCTTTGACTGGAAGGAATTCCCCAAAAGAATCCTTTGCCACGAACAATCGAACAACAAACTGCTTTCCGACAACAGCCAGTTTGGACTTGGCATCTTTCTGTGCCGAAGCATTGCCGCGAATCGGTAGCCCGGCGGTCTTTAGTGGTCGGATCGTTGTCACTCCTGCCAAATCAAGAACCTCGCAATCATCTCGATTCAGCATCAGGTTCATATCATTTGGATTTTTGTCTTCTGAAGTATGAATTGAGTACAATCGTCCATTGTCCAAGGCAAATGTGAATCCGGTCTTTGTGGTTTCGTGTACGCGCCGCACTTCTGCTGTATGTCCTGAATCCGACTCCAGGTCACGAAGATCGTTTGCCGCTTCAGCCTGCTGCTGCTGGGCTTCCTTGAGTCGCGCCAATTGCTCCTGCATTGCCTGTTCCAATTGCAGCCGCTCTCGTTCACTTCGGACAATCGTATCTGTCGTATCCATTTTTTGAGCCGACATTCTGGCTTGCGATTGTGAGTCCTGGTGAATCTGAATCGCAAGGCTTACAGATTCCTCGCTCGAGAAGCGTTTTATTAATTCTTCTTGCTGAGCCAACTGAGACTCGAGTGTTTGCTGACGCCGACGCAAATCAGAAAGTTCTCGCTGCCGTAGATAGGTTTCCTGAACTGCTGCTTCCGTTTCCTGCGGTGAAGCACTGTCCGGAGACGAATTCTGCGCCAGGATCGACGCCAGCATTGAGATAAAGATGACCGCACCAAATGTGTTGCAAATGGTGTCGAGTAACAATTCCAGACTATCGTCCGTTGAAATCATTTGCCGCCGACTCATAGTGCTGCGGCTCCTGTCACTGGATCTAACGCGGTCTGATCCTGTCCCAGCAGATCGTACCCGTGCGCAATCCCTTCTTCTCGCAATGTGCCGGGAATACGATCAATGGCCTGATTGGCACCTGGTTTCAGCAGCACTAGAAATTCCGCGCCCTCTTTGTGCCGTTGCCGAGTCCATTTCAGCAACTGATCGATGGATGAAAATGAGACAGGAGCCTGCTTTTTCCCGACGGGGGCGGCCTGAAAACTCGAATCGGAATTCACTTCGATAATCCAGCAGGTATCCGCACTGCCGACATATCGGTTGTAAATAATCCGCTTGCCGTCCTGCATCTGCTTGAGAACTTGTTGCTGATGTTTCATGTCCTCGATCAGCCTTGCAATCTCTGCAGTGGTAAGCGACTGCTGCGACTGCGCAGATGTCGTTGCATTATCCAGGTTTTTCACTGATGTCGTGCTCTGCTCCAGCAGAGCAAAAAGCTCACGCTCCGCTGAATCTCGCGCTGCTGAAGCCGACTGTTGCTGATCGCGGAGCAATTGAGTATTTGATAACCCGCCTGATTCCAGCACGGACGAATTTGATTGCACTCTCGATTCAAGTTGTGCGAGTTCATTCTGGACATTCGAAACGGATGTCTGCAATTCTTCGGTTCTGGCTTTGACTTCAGATGACGAGCGGGAAGGCGTATCGGTAATCTCAAGGCAGATAAGCAGAGTCAGCAGCAGCATGATCCCCATCACACAGGTGATGATGTCCTGAAACGAAAACAATGAAAACCGAGTTGAAGTGCTGCGTTTCCGGCGACTCATCGAGTTATTTCCTTTGGACATTCATCGCAATGCGGAAACTACGGCACAAAACGGAAGTCGCCGCGGTTTTCGTCAGCAATCTTCCTTAGCAGGGCCTCGCCAGTTCTATTCACAAAGGCGACTGTATTCACTCGAACCTTTTTGCCCGGGTTTTGTGACTTAATGTACGCTGGAGTGTCAAACTCAAATGCTCCGTCCGTCAGCAGAAATACGGTATCGGGTTTGCGTTTCAGCGTCAGAGCCTGTTGCATCCCCAGCTTAACGTTGGTTCCGCCTCCGCCATTGATGCCGTTAATGAAGTCCGTCGCCTTCTTCTTCTCGTCCTTCGATGCACCAATAAATCCGTCGCCTCGATCATCGGGAAATCGCACAGCCAGATCATCGAAGAATACAATCTGAAACTCAACATGAGACGGCAGTTTCGATATCGACAGGATTAACTCTTCCTTCGCTCGCTTCAATGGTTCGCCCTGCATGCTTCCCGACATATCAACAACATAAGAAAAACGACGTCCACCACCACGAATGCCAAAAAACGTCGTTTCACCGGGCGCTGAAATTGAGAACCGTGATCCGTCGTCTTCACCGACAGCAAGTGCGGCATCTGCCACCTGCGGTGCATCAATCTCGACTCCCGACTTCTTGTCATTCTCGGACATGCCAGCGCCGGCATTCTCAACCGAGTCAGAAGCTCCCGCTCCACTGCTTGTAGCGACCGCCTCAGATGAATCGTTTCCGTCGATAGATGCGACACTGGCTGACGGATCTGCCGCTTCGCTCTGACCGGTTGAATCAGCATCAGCAGGTGATTCAGCAGCCGCACTGGTCGCCTCGGACTTGGTGTCGTCAGATGACTCTTCACTGGCCGACTGATTCGCCCCGGCATCAGCGGCTCCTTCGCCTGAACCGTTGTCAGCCATGCCAGGAGCGGTAGAAGGGTCGGGCCACAAAAACCACGCCAGTAACAAAAGTACAAAGAGACCAAGAACGACTCCAGCGATCGCCATGGGAGTCTGATCACGCCGTCTGTCTAATGCTGTCGGCAGCGTGGGGATCTGTGGCTTCGCAGCAGACACTGGCTCGGTCTGCAGCGTTGCTTCCGATGCTGGTTTTCTTACGGTCGCCTGCTGAAACTGGGCTGCCGGACCAGATGATTTATTGGTACGAGCCGGCCGTTTGCTGCCTATCTGAATCAATCCGGAATCAGACAACGGAAGCCATCGGTTCGAGCCCTCTTCGCGAATCTGCCTCGTTAGCCTGATAGCCCCTGACTTTTGCAGAAAGCGCAGTTCGTCCGTCGCCACCGGACCACACTCAACATCACCCAACAGGTAATACCACAACGACGTACTCATGCGGCGCCTCCGGTATCTTCGTGAAATGGAAGCAGCCGCAGTTTCTTGACGACATTGCGAGTGCAATATTCTGCGCAGCTGTCAAGAAATTCCTGTTCGGACTTACGCAGGAACGTAATCATCAACTGGATAGCCAACGCCGCTACCAGGGCTTCCAGAGTCGTATCAAATGCAACTCCCAATCCTCCGGTGACCTGTTTCAAAGCGGGAAGAAGCGCGTCGGATTTTCCGGATGCACTCATCACGTTGCCAAATTCACCGATCGCAATGGAAAGCCCCAACACAGTCCCGATGAAACCCAGAATCGGAATTGCCCACAGAAATCCGCCCAGAACGACATAAGATGTTTCTGAAATCGCCTCATCAGATTCACCTTGTGTTCTCAAAATCTCGTCAACGTCTGAGACGCGGCCCATATTGCGAAGGTTGGACAGTGCAATGGAGATACGGTTGAAGAGCACGAACTGACGTGGATCGTCAACAAGAGAGTGAATACGTTCGATGACTTCATCAACGTTTCCTGGTGACAGCACAAAGTTTGATTCATCAGGCACGATTTGCATATCGAGGCACTTCTGCTGCATCCTCAGTTTCTGCCACTTAATGAACAAGATGGCCAGGCACCACGCAGTGAAGAATGCGATGGAATATGGGATTGCTCCCTGGCCGATAAACTTGTTATTCAGCCATGATTTTGGAAATGGCAGAAGGGCAACATAGAAGAGAACCGTCAAGGCGACGGCCATTAGAAAGGACAACATCGTATTCACTCGCGTGAAACGACCGCCTGAGAAAAACAGACGCTGCTCGATATCGCTGCGATGCCATGAGAGCGACTCACTTTTTGACTGGAGTTGAGTGAATGTGGGACGGTCTGACATTTGGTTTTGCCAAGTGAACGGGATCGGGAAGCAGTAAAATGGGAGAGACAGCTCAAGACTTGCTGGTGTTATCCTCGATCCGCAACAGCACTTTAATGACTTCAAGCACTGCCAGAAATGAAATGAAGGTTAGCCACGAAAATAAGATAGCAATCGGTCCGGTACAGATTCCAACAATGAGCCGAAAGGCATTTTCGCGTCGGATGGCATCGACGATGTCATATATCCATCCCGCACAGGTTAGCACAAGGAAAACAATAAAAAGTACTCTGACAGAGCCTTCAGCGATCGACAGGTAGCGCGTCAAATTCGGAAACTTCCAACCGGCCTTCTCCGGAAGATCCGCTCCTTGCGACAGCCCCAGTAGAACTTGAAAGAAGGTTGCGCGTCGCTGAAATCCGTCTTCGTTGCTTGGTGTCGATGTCTCCTCTGTGGGGATTGAAGAAATTCCTGCGAACTGCGGTAAACTTGCCGCCGCGATCCAGTCTTCCAACGAATCATTCCAGACCAAATCGCCACCTGACACTCGACCAGTGGCCAGCATGGTCCGCAATTCCGATTCGGATATCGGCCCCAGTCGATTTCGTCCCTTCGCATAAAACCACTCAATCTCCTTATTCGGTGGACTATCATTCGCAGCCTCATTGGATCCACGGCGTGGTCCGCTCTGACGACTGGCTGTGGAAGAGGATTGCTCCGGTTCAGGTTCCACAATCTCTCTGATGGCCACGACCGGTTCAAATAGATCCGGAACGTCGCCGGCACGCATCCAATTCACAGCATCCGTGGAAACTTCATGATGCCGACCCATGCGTTTTTTGCGAATCTGTGACATCAGCTCGCTGCGTGCTACCGGTCCTTTGACCTCGCCGCGAATTCGCACGTAGTAGCTATCTGACATTTTGATCTTGTTTCCACAAAGGAATGAATTACAGGCACACACTGACAGAGAACGCGACGTGAAACCACTAATTCGAGTTGTCTTCAATCAACAGATAAACAGGACGTCCCTCACGTGCGGTTTCCGGGTCCGGCGTCACTGCCACCGTCAGTTTTGAATCCGGCGTCATTGTGCCAATGACCATGTGCGTGACAGTTGTCTGAGATTTCGCAGGCACATAGAACGTACAGAGCTTCGAATGCTTGCCAGACACCGCAATGTCAGAATTCAAAGATACCAGCCACTCACCTTTCGAATTCTTATGCAGCCAGCCGACCCACTGCAGATCCGGTGGTATCGGTGTTTGTTGAATAGCTTTTGTATCGTTGACTGCCTTTTGTAGTTCGGTCACGAGTGTATCCTGGCTTCGCGACAGAAACCCCTTCGCCGAAATTCGCTCATCCTTTGCTCGGCTGTCCCCCGGAGCTGCCCAGTTGGTTAAACGTGAAACACCCAAGCTGGAGATATCTTTCAGGATCGGCTCCGCCCGAATGCGAAAACCTTCGCTGCCTTTCGAACCCAGCGTCAGAAGTTCTTCAATGAGCAATACTCGCAACAGCTCGTCCATGTCGCTGGACTTCGCAATCACACTTACGATTTCTGCGATTGTCGTGTCGTAGTCACCAGCGACTGATAACTTCAGCCTTTCTTCTGTGCGGCGATACATTTTGGTTTGTGGCGATAACCAGTCCTCTTCGGCCCTTTTCGACCCTGCGTTAACAACTTTTTCATAGTTTAGATTCTTCTTTGTCGTTTGAGTACCCGTTGTCGTTGTGTAGTACTCGAATGACAAGGTTGAATTGTTGTTGTTCGTCGGAGGCGACGCAGCGTAATAACGCAGGCCATCGTCTGCTTCCAGCAAGTAAGCACGTGAGATTGTTTTTCGAGACAGGACGTTCATAATCTGTTCAGCCGATGACTTGTTACCGTCAGCACTGCGGGACGCAATGGCTTTCAATGCGGTCAGCATTTTTGTACGCAGCAGCTCGTCACCAAAAGGGCCGGAACTTTTCTGTAGTCCTTCGCAATCAGACACCAATTGACTGGCCTCCAACGCGGAAATCTGTGTCAAATCAACAAGCTTCAATCGACGTCGAAGTAGATGCCAGGTTCCAATGCTCTTCCAGATCACGGAATCACCTTGAACTGTCTTCTCGATCTCGGCGGATCGTGAAGTGCCAGGATTGTCACGAATAAACTGGGTCAGATTCTGCTCGTAAGCGGCCACCTGTCCCACTGAATCTGTAATCTTCCGCAGTCCAGCCGCGACTTTCAAATTCCCCGCCACCATCTGCCGATCCTGCTGAACCTTTGACTGCAATGCCGCAACTGATTGCTTAAGAGGTTCAGAGACATCATTTCTGGATGCGAGTCGAATCAGAACCGCATGCACCGCGTCATATTGATTGACGCTATCTTCTGGCAGTCTTTCGATGTCATCTGAAACGGCCGTCAGTTCGCGATTAAACTCATCATCGACGAGTTTCTGCACTTGCCCACGTCGATCCACAAGGCGTTGCTCCGTCTGTAGCACCTGAGCCTTTTCCTGTTCCCCTTTGGAAAGCGTTCGTACCTGCTCCAGCGTTTCGAATGCCGCAGGGAATTCGGACAAACTTGAATCGCCATCAATGACATTTTGGATGGACGTAAGGCGTTGTGTGATTTGACTGCGGCGGCCCCTTTCTGCCGACACCAGATTTTCAAATTCCTGCTTACGTCCAAGGATCGCGGGAGTCGCCAGCAATATTGCGTTTTCTGCTTCGACTTGCTTCAGGTAATCAGAAATCGGATCCAGTTGTCCGGTCTCATTCGCCGACGCCAACAGCTTGCCGAGTTCTTCATTGTGGCCAGCCACTGCCTTATTGAAGCTGACAGTTCGCACGATGATCGTAATTGTTGCGATTCCAAAAACACATGCGGCAATCGTGGCCGTCATGATCAGCATACGAATCCGTCGTGCATGACTGAGCAACTGATCGCGACGTTCAGCCAGGCGAGTCACCAGAATCTGGGGAAGCGTGTGATCGTGGCGAGTTGCTTTGTGGTATAGCCGTTCCAGTTCATCAACTGTCGTCTTGCGATCCAATGCCGCTTCAATTTCGGCAACCGCAGTCTTATGCTCAGATTCTGCAGCAGCACTGCGAGCTTCTTCCTGCAACCAGTCCAGTGCTGGACCTGCGATGTCCATCAGCGGATGATTGGCCGGGATTCCGGCAATTCCCTGCACGGCCAGGAATCGTTGTTGAAGTCGCAGAGCCGTGGGCCGGTCAAAGTCTGCATACGCATCAGACAATTGGTGACTAAGCGTCTTGAGTTCGACCAATGCTGCTTTGCGACGCAGAGCCAGATGACTCTTGCCAGCCTGTTGACGAATGGCCGTCGGGACATTAATTGTCCATGAAGCGCCTGATAGTTCGTGATCGATCTCCGCGACAGCAGTCAGATCCTCGAACTTGATCGCCTGGTCAAGATCATGTTTCATTTCCTTCACGCGATCCGTTTCAAACTCTGTGAGATCCTGGCTCCAAATGGGATTCTGTCCATCGTTCTGCACCAATCGGCGGAGTGCTTCGATGCGTTTTGCCAATGGGGCTTTTGCCAATGAAATGCTGCGATAGTGCTGCAGCAGTTTTTCGATTGAGCCCGTCGCCAGATACGCATCATTTAATTCCGCAGCCGCTTCGACTGGAATGCCGGGGACAGCCTCAATGTCCTTCGATTGCAGCAATTCGTTCCATGCACCGAACTCTGGAAAATCCAGAGCAGTGAGCAAGTCATTTAGATTCGGGTCCAGCTCCGCCTGTTCAATCGCTTCCGACCGCAACCCTTGACTCAACAGCCGTTCGACCTTCTCCAACCGCTTACCAACGGTTTCAACAATCTCGTCATGCTGATTTGCAAGGTCAACGAGTTCGTCTTCAGTGGGTGTAGAGCGTGAAACGAGTAAAGCCTGAATTTCGCGAACGAGGAGGACGATCTCGTTAAGTGTCATCACTTCTCCCCCGGAAACTGAGTTTCGATCAAGTAGAATTTCGCCGCAGGTACGTCGATTTCGCCGTCCTTGTATGCATCAAGTTCGATCGAAATCTCGTAGCCAATGTAACGTTCCTTGTCCTTGTTAAGAAACGCCTTGTATTCATTAAGCTGTCTGCGATGCTCCACTTCCGTGTACGCATTTATTAGTTCGCTAACAGCCGAAATACGTCCGTCGATTTCTTTGATTTCACGATCAAGCGTTTCAATTTCGTCTTGTAAATCTTTTTTGCTCTGATCTTTTGTGATCTTTTCTATTTCGTGCTCCTTGTCCGTTTTTGCATCTTCCAACGAATTCTGCGCAACTTTGACAGACTGCTTCAATTGGTCAAAATTCTTGTCTAAGAGTTTATCGTCCACTGATGACAACCTAAGGCGTTCCTGAAAGCCAAGTGTCGCACTGACACCCGACTTCCAACTATCTTTGTCGAGTTTGTCGGTCGGATTGTTAAATCGTTCGCGGTAAGGCAGATCAGATCCGAGCACGTGATCACCATTCTCTAAAATCATTTGCGGCAGCTTGTACACGGCGATTCGCCGCTTTGTAACGAAGTACTCGGAAGGAACATCACCAGAGCTGGTCTTGTTTTTTGTAAACTCCCACTCAAACTGGTACTCGACACATCCATTCTGATTGTCCATGCAAAGCGTCGCATCGGGCACCATTGGACTCATCGCATCTCCTGACTCCGTCGCGCTAAATTGAATGGCGCTAATCTTGTTACGCGAAACATCATCAAATCTAACATTTCTGACCGTTCGTACTGCTGGACTTGCCAGCGTGACTATTTCAAAAGCCATCTTCCATCGAGACTCTTTCTTCGCGCGCAGAATAGCGAAGTGTTCAAATGGATTGAAGCTGGCATCGAACTCCGGGCTCCATCGCACTCCGTCGCCAGCCTCGGACTTGTGGGTCTGGCCACGCGTCTGGCAAAACACTTTTGGAATTACAGGCTGATTCTCCCGATGCACCGATACAACGATTGGGCAGTAGCGAAAAAGGTTGGCATAAGCTTCCTCCGTAGGATTCCTAGTGTCGCAGAGAACGCCCGGCGTGAATTCCAACGATAACGTGTCGTTTTCGATTGAGTTCGTTTTGGTTCCCGCTTTGAGGGAATACTCCCCAAATGGAAATACGGATTTCCCTTCGAGAAATAATTCGGCATTCCACTCTCTCTGTGGAGCATTTAAATCGCTGGCAGTGATTCGAATATCCGGTCCTTTGGTTCCATGATCCGTGCGGAGATTTATCAAGTGCTTGAAACTGGCGTGCAGATTGAGTTGGAGCGTATCTCCTTCCCGCATCAACAACGGCATAGACGGACGCGGGTTGTTAGCTCCTTTACGGGGAAGCTCAAATAGCAGCAAGTCGGGGTGATTTGGGTACTTGAATCGATCATCATTCATCACCAATCGAAACGGTTCGAATACGTCTTCTTTTCTCGATTGCGGTTGCTCAGTGGTAGTTGATTTTTGAGTCGAATCTGCGACCGCTTCAGCAATCCCCGGTGATCCAGTGTCTTTTGAATTCGACGGCACTTCAGGCGATTTGCTCTCTGGATCACTGGGCCTCGCTGGCGATGGTTTTTTTGGTTCTAGGCCGCTTGCGGGATCCGCTGTGGCGGCTTTTGCAGCCTGAGATGGATTGTTTGCCGCAACCTGGGGTGCAGTCGATTTTTTTGAATCCTCAACCTTCGCCCCCCCCCCGGCCGTTGATTCATGTACTTTACAACGAACACCGTGATCAAACTTGATGACGCAACCAGCAAGATGGCACCGACGACGTACTTCCACGTACCAGATGAACGCTTCTTTGCTCGCTTACCTGCATCAAATGGATTAGCCAATGCTGGCGGAAGCGATGGGCTCGAAAATACCGGTGCGTCAGGCATCGTGCTGCGAAGTGCGGGAAGGTCGGCGATTGTTTCCGTTTCGACCTGTGGCTGCGAAACTCGCGTTGGAGCTGATGGTCGCCCGGTGGTTGCCGGTCTCTGAACCGGTGGTGGGCTCTCGGTTGCCACAACGCGACCGCTGCGAGCCTGAGCGACAATCGCACCGCCTGTCGCAGGTTTCAACGCCGCCATTAAATCGACGACCTTCGCCCGAGCATCATTCCGCAGTGCCGTGGCTTCTGGAGTGTCATCCAGTACGAAACGCAGTTGGCACTCGGTCCCGGCCAGCATCTTGGTGAAGTAAGTACTGAATGTCACCGACCAGCGTTGCGTCGGTGGCAGTAAGTCGAGAACCTCGCGGACCAGTGCCAGCGTATCTGTGCCCGGTGCAAAAATTACTGAGACCGGCGACTTGTCGGTCATCAACTGCTCCGCCACCCAGCCTCCCCATCCGGAATCGCCCGTCGCGAGCTGCCACGCTTTGAGTTCGATTGTCTTCGGAATTGTAGGCACCGGTAGGTTGCGTGGTGGAACGTTGCGTGCGTTTCCATCCCACTGACTGACCAGAACTCCTGTTTCGGCCAGCAATCGAGCAGGGCCTGCCGCGAATCGCGACACATCATCGATCATAAGATGATGAGCCAGTTTATTGGTTCGTCCCGAGTAGTCCTGGCCGGCATCGGCGACTCGCGAAATCACATGAGCATTCTTGCTGCCGATTCTCAGCGTGACATGCGCGAAGTTCACAGGATTCCATGCTGCTCTGGAATCCTGCATTGGAAATGCGTGCCGATAGCCGCTCATCGACTCCAGACGTTCGGCTGTGTTGATCGCCATTCCTGCAGTACTGACGACAGTGCAGAATCCTCGGCTTCCCGGCTTGAGACCCTTCTGAGCCGACGTGTAGACAATTTCTTCAATCATGTTGGTACTCCATACGACTTAAACAAGCTGCCGAGCGAACATCATGATTGAACGTCAGGAGTTGCCATGATCATCCCGGGCACTGTGCGATGAATGGCATAGAGAAGTGGAATTTCTGACCATGCCGGATTGATGGATTCAGGCCGAATACCCAATGCTGATCGAGGCGGATTGCCAACAGGAGCCAGCCCCGGGATCTCTTCAGGCGAACAACCCAAGGCCGATACAGGGATGTAAGTGACGTCTTCGGAAAATGCTTCGGCAGTTGCAACGATCTCCGGAACGATCTTCATCAGCAACGTGCGGAACTTGTCCGAAAGTCCCTTCAGCATTCGGACATTCAGTTGGCAAACGCCTGAAGATGTCTCTTGCAACACCCAGTCATCCAGCAACGGCCTGCCTCCAACAAGTGACGACCATGCATCATATTTTGTCAGCACCACAATCAGAGGCCGCTTATCCCGTTGGTCCAGACGAAGACCCAATTCGGCTCGAATCCGTCGCGTGGCTTCTGAGAGAATGTGATCCTGCCTGAAGCTGACGAGATCGTCGCGTACCTGTGGATCAAGTGTCTTGCCATTGCACAGTTCACGCACTTTCGGATGCTGCGTCGGATCAAACACGAACATCAACGCTTTCGATACAGCGAGGTGCCGCGTTCCCGGGGCATTTGCTGATTGAGCTCCCGGCAGAAAATGTTCTCCCGCATTGTCGTACAGACACATTGCCCGTCCCACTCGTGTCGCAGATGCAATTTTCGGATGAGTCGGCAACAATCTCATGCGAAATACAAAAGGCCGCGGCAGCAGCATGATGCGTCCCGGCTCCATTTCGACTTGTTCGTACAGATCGCCGTCAAGTTCCGTCTTTGGCAAGGCAACCAGACCGCCGCGTTTCGAATTCAGAAAGAGCGTCTCTTCGTACTCATGGAGCTTGTGATTGGCAACCGGGTCGGAGTCCTCAAAACTAACCGCAAATCGTTGTGCCAACGTCGTCCGCAGTCGCCAGATACTGGATGCAAGGAAATAGGACTTCCCGGAACTCGGTGAACCCAGAATCGAAAAGAAAGCGACCGGCAATTCGACCAGATCTCGCGGGATCACCAAGTGGCAACGCGGACATGCAATCTCATTGCAACGTTCTCCCATCGAATCAATCGCTTGCCCGGATATGTGAAACCGTGTCGGTAAAAAACGACGTTGGCCATCGGGAACTTTTGCATCGTCACGCAACGCAGGATGCGCGGAGATCCACTTGATTTCGTATGGTCGTGACTTGTGCCAGCAGTGCGGGCACGAAATCTGACCAAGGATCTGCGACCCCGTCGCTTCTTTCATGGGATACGTAGCCGATAATTGTGGGTGTGCAATATCACTAAGTTGAACAGAGGTAAACGCACGATTCGCCCCTAATGATACTTTGTTTCTGTTAGCGGAACCTTCCTATACGACCTGAAATCTTTTGAAATCAGCGTGAACTGAGAGATGGCACAGACCAGAGATCGACAAAACGCAGCGAAATATCAATCTCACAATCACAAAACGTTCGCTCATGCCAGGCAAGCTGACATGGGGCAGAAGCAGACCCCGAAAAAGCAACACGGTATCAAAAACGGAATCATCCATTTGGGCGAATACGGGTCATCATAAATCAGAGCGCCCGACTCAGGAAATAATCCCGCGACAGCTACGCAGGCCATTGAAGACCATGGCACAACTCACGAGGCCGATGGCGGTGGCGAGTGCGTTGTTCTGAATCCAGTGTGAAAGTTGGTCCCAGAATGATGGTCTTAACACGGCATAAGGCACACAACTGACGATCGGCTCGCAAACGACGACCGGCGATTGGTATGCCACATAGGCTGGCTGAGGGTATACCGTCGGCTGTGTGCAAACTGGTGGTACCCATGAATACGATTCACCTCGTTCGATCGCGATCACTTCCTGCGGGATCAAGCGCTTGCCGGCCAGTTCCGACGCGATCATGCGAATCATCAGACGGTCCAGTCGTTCAACCGCAAACGATGATACACTCGGCGTGGCATGGGCATTGCCGACTCCGGAATGATCCGTCAAAAACAAATACTGTCCCCCGGTCAGCACGGACGCCGTTCGCATAATCACTTCTGCCGATTTTTCGACTCCGCTGGCTCCAACAGGGAAGACTCGTACGCCCTTTCGACGTAGTTCATTCATCGCTGTCACGGCAGTGGCTGCTCCTTCACGATGCGGTGGTGCGTCGCCAACCAGAAACATCACACGAGCGGTATTGGCCGTGCGCCAATCCAGTTGCACGGCACTTTGCAAAGCGACATCCATGGCTTCGGGGAAATCACCGCCTCCTCCTGCAGACTGAGCGTCAAGGTTCCGTCGGAAGTCCGAAAGGGAACCCGTGAAGTCAAACGCACGGCACACGTATTCGTCTCCCTGATCGCGATAGGTGATCAACGAAAACCGCTGATCGACATTCGGAAACATGCGATGCACACACGCCACAATGCTGTCGATTTCTGCCTTCAGGTAATCCAGTTCATCGCCCATACTGCCCGTCGTATCAATCACAAGTGCCAGATCCAGTTGAGTCGGCAGCGTTGATTGCCCGTTCTGCAGCACAACGTCCCATTGATCCTGCGGCGTGCGGAGTTCATCGACAACAGCATCCTGGCAACTGGGCAGAAAAATCTGCAGTCGCAGCGGCTGTTGCTGGTGGCTGCTATGGCCAGTTTGAGTTAACAATGTCGTCCGTCCGTCTGATCCTGTTTGCAGGTTCAGCAGGACGTTCTGGTCATTCCCGGCGCCTGTCACCAGGCAGCGAGCATCGCTGATTGGACGCCCCTGACCATCTGTAACTCGAACAATAGTTTGACGCATTTCTGCCGAGATCGGCAGTTGACAGTGCGACAACTGGTGACCATTCATTTGCAACAGCCGAAGGTATTCGTGGAAGTTGGCGACGTCATCAAAACTGCCCGCTGTCAGCAAGCCTGACTGATGATTGGATCTAGGCACAAACTCTTTTTCTCGATAGACATCTGCAACGTGCGCCGCGTCTGGCGTACGGCTGACATCTGAACCGGCAACCTCAGGGGCACCATGGTCTGTGGTCGAGCTGCTGTAGACCTTTCCTGGCGCAGGTGGCGTGAAATCGGAAACACTCTCGCGTGGGGCACGACTTTCGTTGACGATCGATTCGTCCATCGCCTGCGGCAGTGGTGCGCTTGAAGTGTTGGTGATGCCATAGCTTGAAGGCACCGCTCGATCAGCGTCGCTGCTTACCCCGGTTGATATGTCATCACCGCCGCAACCACAGACGAATCCAAACAACAGCGATGCCGAAAGCAGTGATGCAATCGGCCCGGAATACGAACGTGCAGACATAGAAAAACTCCTGACGAGAATTGCGCCCGAGTCTCCGTGAATGCACAGCGCGCAACGTGAGCGCAGTTGGTTAATCACGAGGAGGATTCAGGCAGAGAAAAGATGCTTGAACAGATCTACTTTGCCTCGGGCAAAGCAACCGTCACTCAGAGAGTGACGCAGGCCGCAACAGCGGTCGGGCAGCATTCGTCACTCGGAGAGTGACGGCTACTTTAGGACGCAGTCACGTGCCGGTGTCTTCCCGGCTTGCATCCGTCGTTTGGCGACCTGCAAGTGAAGTGCGCATGCGGTCGGGATGGTTCAAACAATTCTGAAGAATCTTATTTCTTTGCAGGATCGCCTTTTGTCGGTCACGCTTGCCGAGCGGGATTTTCGTCGCAGGGCGCAGCGGGAGTTTTGAAGTTGCGCTATTTTGACTTGATGGCCAAGGGCCTTTTTTAACATAGCCCCGCTAGCAGGCTAATGTCTATTGAATATTCAATCAACCTGGGGCGGCGTTTATCCGCATTCACGGATTCACTTGCCCCAGGCTGACATGCTGAGCCCCGTTGGGGCGAAACACAGTTTCTCCGCCCTTAAAGATCATGGCATGCCGATGGTTCGTGGGCGTCAGTGGCCGTATGCCCAAGTGCGGACTTAGGCTCTCCATCCTGCAGATCACGTTTTTGCGGATTGACTTGATCCTCCTCTGAAAGCTGGTCAGAATAGCTGGGGACTTTTACGAACTTTATTTTCGTTGTTTTTCTCTGGGAGTACACCATGCAATCTCGTCAAATTTTTTTGATCAGACAGATGCTGCTGTTGCTCATTGTGGCCGTTGTCGCCTCTGCAGGCTGCGATAAAGTCAAGTCTGTCGTGGATGACGTAAAATCCTCGGCGACGGGCGACGCTCAGCCTGCTACGGCTGCAGCGCCGCCGATGCAGGCTGCACCAAGTATGCCGGCTGCGGCTTCAGTAGCCGCCGCACCAGGTCCAGAGCAATTGCTGGCAGAGTTTCAGGGTCTGAAACTTCATGAGATCAACGACATTGCGTTAGCGCGGGTTGTGTCTCGACCAGAAGCAACATCCGCCATCACGTCGCTGGAACTTCAGGGAGATCAGGTGACTGCCAGAGGTCTGGAATCGCTCGTTGCGATGGAGAACCTGACTTCGCTCAGGCTGCTCTGCCCGACGATTCCTCCGGAAGGGCTATTTGTGCTGGGCCGAATCCCATCGCTCAAGCTGCTGGCCATTGGTGGAACGAAGGCAAATGATGATGTGGTGGCAGCATTGACCTCACTTTCGCAACTGGAATCACTCGATCTGTCGGGAACAAGTATCAGTCCGGCGGCTGGAGCACCACTCAGCCGATTTACGAATCTGCAGGTTCTGAATCTTGCATCGACAGCCATCGACGACTCTACGATTGCGTCAATTCAGTCCTTACCGATTCAGAATCTGATGTTGTCCCGAACTCGTATTTCAAATGCATCGCTCGATTTCATCAAGAAAATGAAATCGCTGGAATTATTAGAAGTACCGTTTTGTTCTGTGACAGGTGCAGGATTCAAAGGCTATGGCAGCACGGGCATTAAGAGTTTGAATGTTGGTGAAACGGGGTTTGGAATCGAAGGTTTCGTCAACATCAAGGGCATGAAATCGCTGGAAGAATTGTATGTGTACAAAGCCGGCTTGGTCGAGCACAAGCTGGCGAATGTCTTTCGGACATTTCCGAAGCTCAGGATTCTTAATGCTGGTGCCAACAGCATTACGAATGCGGGTATGGAGGTCTTTTTTGAAGGACATCGCACGCTGGAAGAATTGCATCTGATGTACAACAGCGGCATTTCTGATCAGGGATTGGCGGCGCTGATTGGAGTCAAGACTCTGAAACTGCTGGAAGTTGCAAATACTGGCTGCACGTCCAATGGTGCCATGGCGCTGAAACAGAAATTGCCGGACTGCACCATTCGCGTGAATGATGGGACTTTTTGATATCAGGCGAACGGCAGGAAAGGAATTACCAATTCCAGAGTCTCTGCCCGGACAACCGCTTGCGATCGACCATGCTCACGGTTGCAGATCTGAGGACAGATCTGCCTACGTAGTTCGACCTGTCCCAGGTCGAATGCGTTCGACGCGGCGACATCGTTTGGTAGAACTGATTCTGCCGCTCGTCTTACGCCAGTTTCTGGCTTTTCCCGGTCTTTGCTGCTTCGTAGATCGCCAGGATAATTTCCACACTCTTGCGGCCTTCAGCTCCGTCAACGCGGGGCTGACGGCCGGTGGAAATGGCTGCCACAAAATCTTCCAACTGCATTTGATGACCGACGAACGAGATCGCTTTAGGGTCTGAAGCACCACCGGATGACGCCGAGTTTGCTCCAAGTCGCGAGCGGATTTCGGCGTCTTCTGCTTTCTCGTCCGCGAACTCCCAACGCAAGATGGAATCCTGTTCCACGACAACCGTTCCTTTGCTGCCGTGAATCTCGGTCTTCTTCAACAGGCCGGGCCAGGCAGCGGTCGTTGCTTCCATCACGCCGATCGCTCCGTTGGCAAACTTCAGACAGGCAACACCAACGTCTTCGACTTCAATACGTTCGTGAGCCAGCGTGCTGGTGAAACCTGCAATCTCGGCGACATCACCCATCAGCCAACACAACAGATCGACGTTGTGAATCGCTTGATTCATAAACGCCCCGCCGCCATCGAGGGCCCACGTTCCGCGCCAACCGCCGCCGTCGTAGTATTCCTGCGTGCGCCACCATTTGACGTACGTGTCGCCAAGGGTCAAACGACCAAAACGTCCGGCATCAATGGCTTCTTTCAATGCGATGTTGGCCGCACTAAACCGCGACGGAAAGATCGTACACAGCTTGACGTCATTCCTGGCACAGGCCTGGATGATGTCATCGCAGCGTTGCAGCGTGATCTCCAGCGGCTTCTCGACCACGACATGTTTACCTGCGTTCGCGGCTGCAATTGCGGGATCGCGATGAGCTCCGCTGGGCGTACAGATCGTGACGATGCCCACTTCCGAATCGGCCAGCAGTTCGTTAAGTGTCGAATAAGCCTTGCAGCCGTACTCCGCAGCAAACGCTTTGGCTTTTTCAACGTTCTGATTGAAGCAGGCGACAACACGACCGCGCGCCATCGCTTGAATGGCCTTCGCATGGAAGTGAGCAATCATGCCAGTGCCAACGATTCCGAATCCTGTGTTCATTGCAACAACCTATTTGCGAGCGTTGATTGTCGCCAACGATGACTGGACAAGACGTCGGGACTGAATGGCTCGCTGGATTGCATTTCGGAAAGCACCGGGATCGCAGACGCCAGCCAGCACAAGAATCGTCGAGCCGTTGGCCGCCTTCAGGCGAATGTCGGCCGAGCGGAAAAATGCCTGGCCCGGCCGCTGATCGAGATCCACGCTGGCGATATCATTCAGATCGACCGTCGCTGTTCGCTGAGTTCCCAGGGATGACCAGCTCTGTAGACTTCGATTCGTCAGGATATACCGAGCGCCGAACGGACGGTTTAAGAGAAACAGCAACATTCCCAGCGGAGCAAGTGGCAGACCGAATAGAATGTACGACAGTTTCACCCCGAAGATCCTAATCGGGATGCTGTCCATGATCTGGCCGATCAAACGACCAATTCCACTTGCACCGACAGAAGGAAACTCCGTCATAATGCGAGCTTCCAAAGTCGGACTGACACCTGCAATAGCCTGAACTGACATAATCAATTGTCCGGAGAATAGATCGCTGCGGAAATTCGTTGAGGCCCGATGGTAACAAAACCACCGACCTCGTACGCCCGAAGTTACCACTGCTGCGGCATGATTTCCATTCTGTCCGAAAATCGCACCCAGCAATTCGTCCGTTTGAGAAGCCCATTCAAAGGCACTCGATTTGCGATTTTAGTAGACGTCACTCTCCGAGTGACGAATGCCAATGGCCGCGTTTTGCGGCCTGCGTCACTCGGAGAGTGACGTCTACTTTGATAATCGAGTACTACTTAACCGCCCACAAGTTCGCGAATCGGGCGGCATTCCTCCGGAAGAATCCGCACAGGACGTTCGCTGGCGTCGCGGACGTATTCTGTACTGTCGATGCCAAGGTTGTGGTACACAGTCGCCAGGACATCTCGATAGTGAATCGGCCGGTCAGCAGCGTAAGCGGCCGTCTTGTCAGTCGAACCGATTACCTGGCCAACTTTCATGCCCCCGCCTGCAAACAAGGCTGACTGCACAGGAGCCCAATGGTCGCGGCCTGCCTTATCATTGATCTTTGGCGTTCGTCCGAATTCTCCCCAGACAACGACCGACACATCCTTGTCGAGCCCCCGTGCATAGATGTCTTCGACCAAAGCTGAAATGCCCGCATCAAACGTCGGCAGATGTTGCTTCAGATGAGCGAAGTTGTTGCCGTGTGTGTCCCAGAATCCGTACGCCACTGTGACAACTCGCACTCCCGCTTCGACCAGGCGTCGCGCGATGAGTAGTTGATCATTCCATGTCGGCGCGCCGTCGCCGAGATGTTTGGCGGAACCACGTCCGTAGCGTTCCAGAACATGCTTCTCTTCGTGTTCCACATTCATCGCATCGACAAGTCGCGAAGATGTCAGCACATCAAATGCACGGCGATAACTTTCATTCATTTCATCTATGCTGCCCGTGTCGGCCTGGCGTCGAAACGAATCAAGCTGATCCAGCAACGATCGACGACTCGCAAACTCGGGCGATTCAATGTACCTCAAACGCATGCTGGCCAGATCTTCACCATCGGCCCGCACCTGATTGAACGCACTCCCCAGATATCCAGCCCCCGTGCTGTTATATGGACGATGCTGCATGGTTGGAAACAGGTCAACGAACGGCGGCGTGACTTCATTGGTCGCACCTTGAATTCGAGCAACCACGGAGCCAAAGTTCGGAATGCCATCGCGTTGAACTTCACCCATCGTGAAGCCCGTCAAGTTTTGAAAGCTGGAATGCTCATCGCGCTGTCCGACAATGGAACGCACAATCGAGCACCGGTCTGCAACCCCCGCCAACTTAGGAAGTAGTTCACAGTACTCGATGCCAGGCACGGTCGTCGCGATCGGATTGAACTCACCGCGAATCTCTGCCGGCGCGCCGGGTTTCAGGTCGAATGTATCCTGATGCGGCATGCCTCCGGACAGGTACACCATGATGACCGATTTGTGTCGATTCGAAGATGTTGTGGCGTTGGGCTGCGATTCGGCTGCCATCAGATCGGCGAGCGTGAGGCCACCAATTCCAAGTCCGCCAACCTGCATGAATGATCGACGACTCAATCCGTCACAATAGCGGTTCGAACGTCCAAAGAAATTCCACATCGGTGGGTTTCCAAAACTGCGGGAAGGCGGAAAAGACGACCAATCACAATCAGCCAGTGACCGCACGCTCGGCCGACTCAAAGCCGCAAGACTTGTGAGCACCGTCACAGAAAGGACGGATCGCTGATGCACCACAGCGGCAGAGTGCAAACGTTTCTTTTCCCTTTAGATCAAACACATTGCCAGCAGCATCGGTCACGGTCACGGGGCCGGTGATCAGGAATGGGCCATTGTCTCGAACAGCAACTTTGACATCAGACATGGAACGACTTTCAGTTAATGAAGGAAATTAGCACAACGTAGGATGGGACTCCAGTCCCGTCCTGATTTGATTCGTTTCGGGACGGGTCTGGAGACCCGTCCTGCGAACTAATGCAGCGACTCATCGTCTCGATTTGGCTCGGGCAACATGCCGGTCAGGATTGTACCAACAACGGCGTAGCAACCCGCGACGACGGCACTGACAAATGCCATGCGGCCAGGATCGGGAGTTGCAGATTCGGAAAACGTAATCGTCAGGTAAGCGGCCGCAGTACCGATAATTCGACCTCCGATATTTGCAGCGAAGCTCTCACCAGTACCACGCAGATGGACTGGGAAAACCAGCGGAATGTAGTTGCCCCAGAAACTGAACTGACCAACGACCAGCACCCCGGCCACAAAGATGCCGATCTTAACCATCATCAAAGAATCCGACTGCAATGCACCGCCGATCCACACAAACAGCGCCGGCACAACAAACAACGAGGGAATCTGAAACAAGCGGAACAGATTTCGACGACTCACAATTCTGATTGCCAGAATTGCCAACAACGCACGGCCAAGCAACCCGCCCATCTCCTGCCACAATGTGACACCCGCAACGACAGCGTCACTTTCATTGCCAGCGGCCATTTTTTGCTTCGGCGTGTATTCTGGTTTGTCGGTCTTTTCATTCGTGCCTTCAGGTTCACCAGCTTTTAATTTTGCGGCGGCAATGACTTCTTTATGCCCGGATTCAACCGACGTACCTAAAGCACGCGCTCCAATTATCTGCGGCAGTTGTTGAATGGCCCCAAACGCCATTCCGTAACTCGCCGCAAACACCAGCGTGGTGACGATGGTTGTCTTCCGCAATGCCGGGCTGAAGAGTTCTGCGATGGACGGACGCTTCAACGTACCAGCATCTTTCTTCTTTTGCCATTCGGGCGATTCCGGCAAGAACGGACGAATCAACAGCAACGGCAGTGCGGGAATCACCCCGGAGATCAGTGTATATCGCCATGCCTCGTGGCCGCCGGCTATTTCCGGGAGGCTCGCAGCCACTGTGCCCGCCAGAATGTTCATGCCCGCAACCATCAGACCGCCGAGTGACGAAAATGCCTGAGTCCAACCGAGCACTTTTTCTCGCTGATCATGAACTGGAAACAATTCCGCCAACCATGCAACTGCCGCGACGAATTCCACGCAGACTCCGACGAATACGAAGCATCGGCAAACCAATAACATTTCCAGTGACGTCACGAAGCCAGCGGAGAACGCACCGAAGGCATACAACAGAATACTGAATGTCAACACGCGACGACGACCAAGACGATCCGTCAGCCAGCCGCCCCACAGACCGAAGATGCCACCAACCAGCGCGGGTACAAAGAACAATGTTCGAGCCCAGTCAACGTAGTTCTTGCCACCCGGCAGCCAAAGTGCGAGGGCTTCCGGTTTCGTCATCCCGCCTTTGATGAGTTCCTCGACAAGCGGTGCGCTCAATGATGCCATGGCTGGTTTAATAATCAGCGGCAGCATCAATAATTCATAGATATCAAAGGCGAAACCGATGGCGGCGATGATACAGACCAGCCATTGAACTCCGGTGAGGCGAGAAGCGGTGGGTGAGGACATTTCGCGGAAACTTTCAAGAGGAAGGAGTGCCAGATGAGACGTTAACGGCACGTTCAGGCAGAGAGTTAATGCGATCAACCATTGCTTTTCAAGTCACTTGCGTCCAAGTTCCCACGCCTCCGAAGCATCGTGGCGATTAAAGTCGCCGCCACTCGCTGAGTGACGAATGCCAAAAGGCCGTTTTTGTGCTTCACGCGGCCCGGTATGAGGCCCTCAATTCTCGTTCCGGGGCTGGAGCTCTGGAGACCCGGGACGCAATGCGCGGGAGGCTCCAGCCTCCAGCCAAAACTCGGGAGGCAGGAGCCTCCAAGACAGTGTGTTTCGAGGCTGGAGCCTCGGAACAAGGATGTTGCGAGGAATTCTGGCGAATCCCTTTACACGAACAGATAGTTCCCGACATTGCAAATGACAAGGAATTTGCGGGGGAGAGTCGGCGTTCGAAAAAATGTCACGCCGCACAGGATTGCTCGACCGTGTTTTGTCCGTTAGTGTTCCAACCCAAGCACTATTGAATTTGTTACACGGAAAGTTGACAAGGCACAGATCATGACAGAACGAGTCACAATTATTGGTTCCGGCCCTGCAGGATGGACCGCCGCAATTTACGCCGCTCGAGCCGAACTGAACCCTGTTGTCTACGAAGGGGCGTTCAACGAAGAAAATCGCCAGAATGGCACACTTCCGCTGGGACAATTGTCACTCACAACGGAAGTCGAGAACTTTCCGGGCTTTCCTGCTGGCGACATGACGGGCTACCTGGACACATCGATTGAAGAATCGAAACGCAAGTACATGGCACCGCATGAAAAGCACGGCGTGAGTGGTCCCGAGTTGATGGAACTCATGCGCCAGCAGGCAATGAACTTCGGCACTCGCATCGTGACTGACGACGTCGTTGATATCGATATGTCAAAGCGACCGTTTGTACTGACGACACTCAGCGGCGAAAAGTTCGAATCTCATTCGATCATCATTGCGACGGGGGCGCGAGCGAATTATCTGGGACTGCCGTCGGAAGATAAATTCAAGAACAGGGGCGTCTCTGCCTGTGCGGTCTGCGACGGTGCATTGCCGCGATTCCGCAACCATCCGGTTGTCGTTGTGGGTGGCGGTGATAGTGCGATGGAAGAAGCCACGTTCCTGACAAAGTTTTCGTCCGTCGTGTATATCGTCCATCGCCGCGATTCGTTTCGAGCCAGCAAGATCATGGCCGAACGAGTTCTGGCGAATCACAAGATTCAAGTGAAATGGAATTCCGAAATCGATGAAGTGCTGGGCGATGAAAAAGCCGGTCTCACAGGCGTCCGTATTCGCAGCACGATCGATGATTCCAAGACAGAAGATCTACAGGTGACTGGCTACTTTGCGGCCATGGGTCACACGCCAAACACAGACTTCTTGAAAGGTCAGCTGGAGAAGAATTCCAAAGGCTACCTTGTCTGGACCACACCGCAGCGAACCTATACCAGTGTCGAAGGCATCTTTGCGGCCGGTGACGTTGCGGATGATTACTACCGCCAGGCAATCTCCGCCGCAGGCACCGGCTGCATGGCAGCTCTCGACGCCGAACGCTGGCTGGCGGCTCAGGGGCTTGAGTAGTCGTAAAGCGGGCACCGCTCTTGCGACTCATAATCTTACTCTTCATCATAATCATAGTCGATTGGCTGCTTTGTGGTGGTAGTGCTTAACTGCGGCCGCAACGGGAATCGAGTAGGATTAAGATTAAGACGTGAATCGGGCTCTTGTTCCGAGGCTCCAGCCTCGGAACACCATGCCTTGGAGGCTCCTGCCTCTTGGACGTGAGTTGGGCGGGGCGGGAGACTGCACAAGTTGCAGCACGATCGCTCTATTGCGGCGTTATCGCAGGCCGACCTTCAGCGACGTTGAAATCGAAATCCACGCCGATCCGTTCAACACCATACTCTCGTACTTCTTCAAATCCCGAGTCCGTGAGTTCCTTCGCATGCAGGATTTCGGATAGTTCGATCGCAACTTCGCCAGGAACGGGAGTCACCTCGCGTCTGACACCCGTGCTCTTAAAACGTCGATTGAAATACGGCACCTTGCTTACGACCGGTACTGCATGCTGCGTTCGCCCTTCCTTGATCATTACAACGTCCTGCAAAATAACACGGTCAGCGCTGACCTCTTTCACGGTTCCGGCAATCCTTGAGGTCAGGAGCAGAACTTCCTGATTCAAGGTATTTGGTGAGCTGCCCGCAATAATCTGAATATGCTGCCCCGCCTTCAATTCCTTTGGATCGAGCGTAGGCACCGAAGTTTCGCACTCAACAAAAAAACTTTCGATTTCTTTCAGCTGGTCCATGCTCATCTGTCTTGCGGGTTCAGACTGGACCTTTGATTCCAAAGGCTGCACCAGCGAACAACCGGCAATAAATATCGTCATAGACGCGAGCAAAGACAGACCGATAAGACTTCGCCACATTTTATCATCTCTCAACGAATCGCGACTCTGCTGTTAAAAGCCATGCAAACTACACAGGCGATTTGTATCAGGTCACCGCAGAGGCTGATCCCTCTATCTGAGAAATCCGACTTTGAGTACACACGTCGCGCAACGGAATTCGGCAGAAAGTGCCGGAGAAAAAACGCCATTGTGTCAGCAATCCGGCGAGCGGCAGAAGCAAACAACTTGAGCCTGAGGCGCTAGCCGATTTCCTGCTGTCGAATCGGCTAGCGCCTCAGGCTCAACAGGTATTTTTCATTCTGCCGCTCGCCTTTACTTAGCTTTCGAGTACCGGATTGATCGCTGTCCTCGCGATTCAACAACGCCGGAAGTCTCCACAAGACAAACCCTCGCACGATCAGCGTCAGCGTACCATAGATGAAAAGGTTGACGAACAACGTAAAGTACTCAGAATGCGGCCACCACTTGCTGCGAAACAATGCATAAAAGTCATGTGTTTCATTGAAGGCAAAAATCAGCGCCGGGGAAGTGAAACACCAGATGGGCAAATCTGCTCGATCGGGGTCACTTCCGACAAGCAGCAAAGGTATCACAAACATCATCACAGGAATGATGCACAGCCCAAGGACCGTCAAAATTGTGCCGAGCATGGCCTTCATTTGTGAATTGAATTGAAGGCTGAAGTGTGTCGCTATCCATTTGACGAGTGTCATGTAAACAAGTGCGTGGGTCACGAGACCAAACAAATATCGCGTTGCACCGGACCACCAGGCGAATTCGAAGAAATGAACAGTTCGGTACGGATAATAATTGCCGCTCAATTGAGAGTGATCAAAGTCAGGCATATCTCCAATCAGCAAATGCGTCATGCCGGCAAACAGAATTGGCAACATCAGAAACAGGATTGTGCGATTTGCCGCCGAGAGTTTTTCTTTAAGAAGTTCTTCGTTTGTGAGTGGCGTCGTCAGCAGCAAGTCGAGCGTCTGGCGTTCGCGTTCCGATGAGAACGTGCGACACGTGACACCCACAACCATCAGCAGGCTGATAATGAAAAATCCAACGTCAAAGATGACGGAGATTTCATCGCCATGACGGCCCTCTTCAATAAAAAACCATCCCCATTCGCAGACCATCACCGCACATAACAAGACGACATGTAAACGCCAGCCGGACAATGCTGAAATCTGACGTTCACGCCATGCGACCGGCCGATCGACAGGAAATGCTCGCGGCGGTCGAGCGTCCTCGGATGATGAAACCAATTCAAGTGGCGTTCCGGAAATCACGCTCCTGATTAATCGAAATGGAAATGCAGCAATCTGAAACGCCAACGAACTCATGCGACGCGATAGCTTTGTAATCGCCTGAAAACTAAGCGGCGCGTCCTGCTGGCCGTGTGCGATTGCAAAGCGGCTGATCACCAGCATCACTGCAGCAACAACCAAAGGTGGCAGGCAACTTAGAAACACTTCCCAGATTCCAACCACGCCGCCAACCGATTCGACTGATGCGGCGAGGAATAACACAAACGGCACGGCGAGCACATCTGATCCGACCATGGGAAACCACGGGACTCGCGGCAATAGTCCCATTTCAAACAACAGCGGCGGCCCCAAGCCCATGACAGCAAAGATCAGATAAGTCGCCCAGAAAGCTTCCAGCGCTGTTCGGAAAAGGGCCGAGCACATGATCGCAGCACTGTTCACTTGCACCGCAGCGGTGAACAATCCGATCAAGGCAGCGAACACCGCCTCCAGCTTCAGCCCGCCCAGCATATAGGCAATACTCAGCATGGGCAGCGTGATCAGCATCAATGCGATCATCGGCACCAGTCGCGACAGAAATTTTTCCGCGATCAATCCACCAGGCGTGATACGACTGATCAGAATCAGCGACAGTGTTTGTTTTTCTCTCTCAGCCGAAATCGCAGAACACGCCATCGCTGGCAGCAGGACGTAGATCGCCACCAAATTGCAGATAAACAGCAGCATTGCCAGTTCACGCCCCTGACCCATGACCTGCAGGATGCTTTTATGTCGCGCAATCTGTTCGCTGTAGAACACCAACATGACCAGCATAAAGATCAACGCGACGAGAATGCGGACCACATAAGTGCGTTTCCTGTGTGAGTTCTCAATCAGTTCCCGTTTCAGCAGTGGCAGTTCGAGCGATGCGAATAAGTTTTGTAAATTCATGGGCAGGCTCAGAATTCTGGACATTATTCGGATCGAGGTTCACGGAAACATTTGAAAAGAGCGCCCTTGTGGTTCGCTGTTGTCTGGTCTTTGTGAAAGATTTGTACAAGATTCAGGGATTGAGGACAGTGACAAAGTAGACGTCACTCTCCGAGTGACGCAGGCCGCTGAAGCGGCGCGTGGCGTTCATCACTCGGAGAGTGATGTCTACTATAAACACAATTCAAGCGGCAGGGCGTCAGTCCTTCGAAAGCGATTCGTTGCGGTTTGACCGTAGGAAAGACACAACTATGAAACAACTCATTCCATTAACCCCCGTCTGTGGGCTTGTCGCCATCCTCAGTATTGCATTCGATGCTGCTCAGATCCACGCAGCAGACGCAGCCCGACCAAACATCGTCTTTATCCTTGCCGATGACCTTGGTTACCGCGAAGTAGGTTCATTCAAACAGGAAAAAATCCGCACCCCGAATATCGATGCCCTGGCATCGCAAGGAATGAAACTGACTCAACACTATTGCGGCAACGCCGTGTGTGCTCCATCGCGATGCGTGCTGATGACCGGACTGCATCCCGGCCACACTCATGTCCGCGACAACAGTGAAATGCAGCCCGAAGGACAAAAACCAATTCCGGACTCAACGGTCACGCTGGCTGAGCTTCTGAAAGCTCAGGGTTATGCCACAGGAGCATTTGGAAAATGGGGACTTGGTGGCCCAGGATCTGAAGGTGAACCGCAGCGTCAGGGATTCGATCGCTTCTTCGGCTACAACTGCCAGCGACACGCTCACAGTTATTACCCAGACTACTTGTGGAGCGACAACGAACGCGTACCACTTCAAAACTCGCCGCCCATTCCGGGGCACGCAAAACTTGCGGCAGGGGCTGATGAAACAGATCCGCACAGTTACGACATCTTCAAAGGACAGGCTTATGCTCCCAACCGGATTCGCGAAGAAGCGTTGAAGTTCATCGATCAGCACAAGGCTGAGCCGTTCTTTCTCTATTACCCCTCAGTGCTGCCTCATGTGGCCCTGCATGTGCCGGATGCGGAGTTACAGCCATACTCTGAACTCAAATGGAACGACCCACCATTCACGGCAGCCAAAGGCGGGTACACGCCGCACTTCACGCCTCGCGCAGCATATGCGGCGATGATCAGTCATCTTGATAGTGAAGTTGGCGCGATTATGAAGCGACTTCAAGAGCAAGGACTTGAAGAAAACACGCTCGTGATTTTTTCGTCTGACAACGGCACTACGCATCTTAATCAGGAGGTTGACTATGACTTCTTCGAAAGCGTCGGAGAATTGCGAGGCCTCAAGGGATCGCTCTACGAAGGCGGAGTCCGAGTTCCCACAATCGTCCGCTGGCCGGGCCATGTGGCGGCAGGTTCTACCAGTGATTATGTGAGCGGATTCGAAGACTGGACACCGACAATTCTGGATGCGATTGGCGCGGCCTCTGCGATCCCGGAGACAACGGATGGTGTCGATTTGCTGCCGATGCTGACCGGCAAGCCACAGCCGCCGCGACCATTTCTGTATCGCGAATTCCCAAGCTATGGAGGTCAGCAGTCGATTCGCGTTGGAGACTGGAAAGCAGTGCGACAAGGAATGGCTCGTGGTAACATTGATGTCGAATTGTACAACATCTCAACGGATATGGGCGAACAGTACAACGTCGCCGAGCAGCATCCGGACGTCGTTGCAAGACTCACAAAAATGATGGCCGAGCAACATCAGCCGTCGGAGCTGTTTCCGCTACGGCCGTTTGATCAACCCGCGTTGCACAATCGCCCGGGGAAAAAGAAGTAGGGTGCGTGCAACGCACCGAAGTTCTTGTTCCGAGGCTCCTGCCTCGGAACACACTGCACCGGAGGCTCCTGCCTCCCTTGTCGTTACTGGAGAGGAGCCTCCGGTGCAAGTGCGTTCCATGGATTGAATAGTCGCAAGGCGGGCACCGCGTTCCGACTCGTAATCTTACTCTTCATCATAATCCTAATCGATTCGCTGCTTTGTGGTGGTGCGGAACTGCTGCAGCGACAGGAATCGATTAAGATTAGGATTAGGATTAGGATTAGGATTAGGATTAAGATTAAGATTAAGATTAAGATTAAGATTAAGATTAAGATTAAGATTAAGATTA
>JBDNFT010000257.1:0-4016 GCA_041689695.1 Planctomycetaceae bacterium
AGCTCCACCAGCAAACGAGTTAAGAAGAAGGCAGCCGCAAAAAAAAACGTCGGGAAAAAGAAACGCGGGTAATCGTACTTTGAAACAGGATGCTCCAATTCGCGTCCAACTTGTTTTGGTAAAGAATTCATGGACATATTCATAAAAAAACTGACCCGCAACGAACTCGGCCTAATCGGAGCAAAGACTCTCGGCGAAATCTATGTACCGATGAATTGCCTTGATTTCTTCCCTGTGCTCAGCGATGGAACACGTCCCGAGTGCTCGCTCACAATTATACATCGAACAGAACAGGCTTTTCAGCAATTTGCAGCATTTGTCACAGTGTATGAAAAGGGGGAGGCTCATCTTCGCAGAATGAAGCCGGTGCTCGGCCCGCATGTTCATCCGGGCGATTTTCTTGTCCTTCGCAAACGTCCCGACAACTTCTTTGATGCCAGCGTCATCCGATTGGATTCCATGCTTGCGGCGTTCCTTGAGACTCAACTCGGACGCGACGTTGCAACAGTTCTAAGCGAAAGCGAAGTGGCTTCGGTCACATCGTCCAGCGGTGCGACTTTCGACAGCCTCTTGGAAAGCAGTGAACGCGGTCCGGATTCACGTGAACCCACCACGGTTGAGGAAGACAGCGGGCTTCATGTCGTGCAGTCTCATCCGCTAGCCGATGGCACTCCACCGGACTGGGCCTCGGAATGGGGGCATGATGAATTTGGGCCATGGTGCAGTTTTGAGATTGAGGACGCTCAACAGGTCCTACGGTGGATTCCTGCCGGTCAGTTTCAGATGGGGGTTGCTGAAGAGTACGAAGGGCTGTTTGACGACGACTGTCCGCGACATTGGGTGACATTGACTCACGGGTTCTGGATGTTTGATTCGTTGTGCTCTCTTCGACTTTTCAACGCGGTGATGAAGGGACTTCCTCAGGCTGCCGCGTCGAATGACGGGGCGGCCGTCCATCTGAATTACTGGACTGCTCGAAACTTCTGTAGCAAGCTCTGTGAGATTCTGGGGGGAGTCGCAGTTGCCCTTCCGACTGATGCGCAGTGGGAGTTTGCATGCCGGGCAGGAAGGCAGGACGGCCCCCATTTCGATTATGATCCTGAGCAAGTGAATCCGAGCAATCCATGGGGGCTGCGGAGCATCTTGAACGGCACTGGGGAACTCTGCTGGGATGGTCCACGATATCTGGCCGAAAGCACAGTCGTCGACCCCGTCGGACACGACGAAGGGGTTATTGTCCGTGGATTGCCTAGAATGCTTTCAGTACCTTTGTTCCATGGCGGACAAATCACAGATGATGAAGAACCCACACTCTTAGTTCCCGATGAAACGCATCCTTCATTCCGAGAAGTCATTGAACTCAATACCGAGATGTCCAATGTGGGTTTCCGTTGTGTGATTGCTGAGCACCAGTGGGCAACTCCAGCGTTTGAACTTCCGAACCCCGTTTCTCTTACAGGGCAGTTTGTAACCGCTCTGGGTTCCTTGCTTAACGAAGCGCCAGCCGACAATTCGCAAGACAGGTCAATCAATGTTGACGCGCCCGTGTACGCTATGGAGACGAACACACCACTTTCAGCCCTGATCCGGGATATGGCATCGCATCTGCACCGCTATTACACTGACTTGATTGAACCGGCTCCGGGGATCGAGACGCGGTGGAAACTTGTCGATGGGAATCCGCTCTGTGAGGCAGGAAGAGAAGTGGCTACTGCAATCCCTGATTTTGTACTGGACTCCAAAGGGCATCGGAACTTTCCAGGCCATGGCGGGCGATTGTGGTACATTCTGCTGCGAACATCTCGCAGAGCCACGTTCGAGGACGCACGCCCCTATCTCATCGCCGCTGCGCGAGACCTCGATCTGTGGCTGCATGATCAGTATCCCAACGAACTACCCAACACCTTTGTCGTTGGGGAACTTCCGTTTTCGCTGCGACTCGCCAACCTCCAGACATTCCTCGGCCAGAAAGAGTTGACCTCCGATCAAAAACCAGGAACAGGCACTGGCTGGCCTGCCGATCAGCATCCACTGCTTCATGCGGCTATCGACGTACTCGTCGCAATTCCGGATGCGATAACAGCACTAGATGGAACTCCAAACTTCCCCGGTGTCGGTAGTCACCTTTGGCCACAACTGAAGAACTCGGTCGCGACTACGGAAGACAGCCCGAAGCAGGCAAAGCGACGATCTGCACTGGCTCAACAATTCCGCGACTGGCTCACGAATCGCTACCGAACAGATTCGCTGGAAGCGGTCGGCGTTCAATCCAGTGTTGCATTTGAAAAGCCTGCCATCTCGTCAATGAACGCGAACGAATCTCCGGAGAAACAGTTCGATGTTTACTTGTCGTACAACTCAAGCGACAAAGAAACCATCGAGCCGCTCGTTATGGAAATTGAGCAGCGGGGTTTGACCGTGTTTCTCGATACGGAGCACCTGTCATTCGGAGATGATCTCAATACCGTTCTGCGACAGGCGATTCGAAACTCCCGATGCGTTGTTGTTTGTGTTTCGAAGAGCGAAATCGGTCAGTGGCAACGGTTCGAAATAGAATCCCACATGCGTACATTGCCTGACGAAGAGGCAAGGCAGTTCTTTGAAAGTACAATTCCCGTTCTGCTGCCCGGCGCCCCTGATCCGAAAGATCCCGAAACCGCTTGGAATACACAACGCTGGCTCGACTTCCGCCAAGGATTTGGCGAAGTCGAGCTGGAACAGCTGGTGAAAGTTATCCGCATGGCGATCAGCTAAAATCGGCTCTTTTGAAGCTCACTCAAGCGGTCTAAGTGCTTGGTGAGTCCGCTGAGGACAGCCCATTCGTTCACTTGTTCGCCCCGATTCTGTCCCGAACCCCTGCGAAGCCGGGTAGCCTTGGTTGGATTATTCGTATTTCTCAGCACGACAGGGGACTCACTGAGAAGTACCAGGAAGTCATGCTCGAAATGCACTACGGAACTTGGCACAATGAAAGTTCCTGAATTTTCACTTCGCTTCGGATTTTGTGCCAAGGCAGCGAAATGGGCTCTATCGTCCCCGGTTTTCAACACGACCTGTTCGTAAGCTATGCGACAGTTGATGATTCGCCTACAGGAAATGGCTGGGTCACCGGGTTCGTAACGCTCCTTCGAGAACGACTTTCCGCAGCATACGGAGTGCGAAACGCGGAACGAGTGTGGTGGGATCGCTCCAATATTGATGAAGAAGCTTCACTGACGTCTCAGATCTCCGAGAAGGTAAAAAAATCGGCCTGCCTCGTGATCATTTTGTCGCGAGGATATGCCGCTTCCGGATGGTGTAAACAAGAACTGGAATCATTCTTGCACTCAACGAATGGACAGTCTGAATCGGACGCCAGGATTTTTCTCATCGACATTGGGAACTTGCTGGAAGTCGAACGCCCAGCCGAATTTCGAGACATCCGTGGTCGGCACTTCTGGATTCAGCCCCCGACTTCAGAATCACCAGAAGATCGCCAAACACTGGGAGCACCAATTCCCACTCCGCAGCACCGGCACTATGAGCAGTTCTATCTTGCTGTTGATAACCTCGCGAAGGATGTCTGCCGTCGCGTGAAGCAGCTGGCAAAATCAGCCCCTGATCCTGATCCTGTGGCCACCGATTCTGCAGTACAAGATGCTCCGGATCCGCTGCCTGCTGCCGTCGTCTCGATCAAGGACACCACTTCCGACGCTCCAGCCAATGGGAGGGAGCCTTCAGCAAAAGCTCAGGTCACTCGAAAGGCGTCTTCCAGTGTCGAGCCTTACAACTGGGATCGTGGTGACTATTCGGTCACTGTGCTGGTCTCATGCAATTCAGTGACAGATGAGTCACGCATTCGGACCATCACGGACAAGATCCTTGAACCGATCCCCGTCTTTAGCGGATCGTCGAACGATATTCTGCCTGCAGGGCATCACGAACATTTTCGATTTGAATTTCAATATGTGGCTCAGGCAGACCTTTTGTCCGAAGTTCAACGGTTTCTGGCTCAGTCAGCTTCCCGGTTTCTAATC
>JBDNFT010000258.1:0-2486 GCA_041689695.1 Planctomycetaceae bacterium
CCTGCTTCGCAACATCGGGATCTCTGCCCATATCGACTCGGGGAAGACCACTCTGACCGAACGTATTCTGTACTACTCTGGGCGTATTCATAAGATCCGCGAAGTCAAAGGTGGCGACGGCGGCGCGACCATGGACCATATGGATCTTGAACGCGAACGCGGCATCACGATTACATCTGCGGCAACTCGCGTTTCATGGAAGGATGAAGAGACCGGAATCGAACATCCGATTAACATCATCGATACGCCGGGACACGTGGACTTCACAGTCGAAGTTGAACGCAGTCTGCGAGTTCTAGACGGTGCCATTTTGGTTCTTTGTGCGGTTGGTGGAGTGCAGAGCCAGTCTTTGACGGTGGACCGCCAAATGCGACGCTACGGGGTACCGCGAATTGCGTTCATCAACAAAATAGACCGCATTGGTGCCAATCCTACGAAAGTTATGGCGGCCATGAAGGAAAAGCTGCGCTGCAATGCTGTGCCGCTACAGATCCCGATGGGGTTGGAATCTGCATTCCAAGGGGTCGTTGACCTGATCCGTATGGAAGCCGTTTACTTCGAAGGCGAAAAGGGCGAAGATGTCGTTCGTAAGCCGATTCCAGAACAGTACAAAGAAGCAGCCGAAGCCGCTCGTCGCGACATGCTGGAAGAACTGTCTTTGCACGACGACGATCTGATGGCGGCTCTGCTGGAAGAATCAGAAGTCAGCGTCGATCAGGTTCGCGCGATCATTCGCAAAGCCACGCTGGCTCAGCAAATCGTTCCGGTATTGATGGGTACGGCGGTCAAAGATAAAGGTGTTCAGGAAGCTCTGGATGCTGTCGTGCGTTTCCTGCCAAGTCCACCGGAACGCGATAAATTTGCCAACGACAACAGCCAGCCCGTGGACGAAAACGGCCATCATCCAAAGGTGCTGCTAAGCGATTCCAATGACTCACCACTTGTCGCGATGGCGTTCAAGACGGTTGTTGAAAGTTTCGGTCAGTTGACGTACGTCCGCGTTTATCAGGGCAAGATCGTCAAAGGTCAATCCTATATCAATGCTCGTACTGGTCGATTAATTCGATTTGGCCGTTTGGTTCGAATGCATTCCAACGATCGTGAAGATATTGATTTGGCAGAAGCCGGCGATATCGTGGCTGTGGTTGGTGTGGACTGCGGCTCCGGAGACACATTCACTGCCGAAGGCATGCATTTATCGCTTGAAAATATCTTCGTAGCGAACGCCGTGATTCGGCTTTCGATCGAACCGAAGAAACGAGACGATGCTGACAAACTCAGCAAAGCTTTGGAACGTTTCCGTCGTGAAGATCCGACGTTCCGAGTTTTTACCGACGAAGAAACGGGCCAGACATTGATCGCCGGAATGGGTCAGTTGCACCTTGAAATTTACGTTGAACGCATCAAACGTGAATACAAGTGTGAGTGCAACATTGGTGAACCGCGTGTTGCTTATCGCGAGTGTCCAACGAAGTCAGTGGAATTCAACTATAAGCACAAAAAGCAGTCCGGCGGTTCCGGGCAGTTTGCTCATATCGTCGGTGTGCTGGAGCCGCTGCCGGAAACGCATGAAGAGGCTTATGAATTCGTTGACGAAGTCAGCGGCGGTCGCATTCCTCGCGAATTTATTGCTCCGGTTGATGCTGGTTTCCAATTGAGTCTCCCGAAAGGCCCACTTGGTGAATACGAAGTTGTAGGTGTCCGGATGCGTTTGCAGGACGGTAGCTACCACGACGTGGACTCATCTGAAATGGCATTCAAGATCGCCGGTATCGGCTGTATGCGAGAAACTCTTCGCAAGGCGGACATGACGCTTCAGGAACCGATCATGAAGCTGGAAGTCGAAGTTCCGGACGAATATCAGGGTCAGGTCACCGGTCATCTTTCCAGCAAACGAGGCTTGGTGACAGGATCTGAAGTCAACTACAGCGTATGCGTGATCAACGGTGAAGTGCCGCTGTCCAGCATGTTCGACTATGCTAACGAACTTCGTTCGATGACTCAGGGTAAGGGCCAGTTCAGCATGGAATTTCTGGCCTATCGCCAGGTTCCTCGCGGTTTGCAGGGTGACATTCTGGAACGCCGCAAGAAAGAAATCGAAGCACTGGCTGCTGCGAAGTAGTCTTTGCCAAAATCCGATCGTTGATAAAACTCAGAAGGCTCTGCGGTGTAAACTGCGGAGCCTTTTTTTGTGGTTGCAGTCAGAGTAGGTCCTTTCTGCCGGAAAGGACTTCGCGACCTGTCGCGACCGAATTTGGTGCCATACCAAATTCGGGCCGACGGATATCATGGCGACGATTTGTGGTCGCGTCGCGCCGTATTCCGCCGACGGTTCGCCTGGCGGCGCTAAAAAATCCTTTCCGGCAGAAAGGCGACCGGCAATAAGGGAATCGCCCATTCCCAAAAGCTGCGGCCAGACAACCATTTGCCATCGACCATGCTGAAGGATGCAGATCTGGGACAGATCTGCCTACGTTGTAGTCCGA
>JBDNFT010000259.1:0-2775 GCA_041689695.1 Planctomycetaceae bacterium
CCTTTTGGGATTTTGCCAAACCGCTGAAAGACCACAAGCGTCAAATACGCGGAAAAAATTCCGCCGAGCCAACATGCAGTTGTGCCCAACGATGCAGGTGACATGGCGGCCACTAGAAACAAACAGCAACCAGCACCGAGTGTCAGAATGAAAATGGAAGCGAGTAAGCTTCCAGCATCGTTACGATTGTTACTAAATCGCTTGCTCATTTGCAGTTGCTCCCGACAGCCTCAAATCACTCCGTCGAAATTCTAACGAATCCCTGTGAAAACGACAGAGCAGGCATGTAGGAATTTTGATCCGTATGTAAGAGTTCACAGTTCACAGCAGGGCTCAACGTTCCGAATTCTGGACGCGACTTTAATGTATGGATGTTAAAAAATGATGGTGAAGTCCATAGGAGAACTCCAAGGCCCAGATGCGTTTGAACTACTAACAGCTCGAACCCAGACTCGAAAGTTCCCTGTCGGCAATGTCTGAAACAGGTTCAGAAAATTGCCGGGACATTTGAATTCCGCAATGCCAATTTACCGGGATTGTTGCTGATCTAAAGATCGTAATGATGAGCGGCCGGGATATGGTTCCAGTAAATTTGCCACGATTCGCCAGCAGCAATGAAAGCGCCGCCAATGTTCACCTGAATTTTGCGAGCTACCTGAAAGCCATCCTCGACACTCCAGAGATTCGGTCCATTCGCACGCACTTGCCAGTAATAGCCATCATCCTTCCAGCCGTACAGCGTCGCGGTGGTGCCGGTTGTGTTCGTGGCTGACAGCGTGATTTTGGGAGACGAACCGATAGTCGCGATGAGATCCAGCGAACTCATCACGCCGTCTTCATCGTTGCGACCGCCCGTGGTGAAGAGGTTGTCGAGATTTGCCGCAGCACTTTGCTGAGTCCCCGCTTCACCATCAACACCGCCGCCCGGAAACAGAGTCGTTTTCGTCGCATTGATGACGTGACGTGGGCCACCGTGTGAGGCCAATGTCTGATAGTTGTTGGCGCCCGTACCGGCATCGCCGTGAAGGATTTCTGTAGCCGGATTCGTGAGAATTCGGGCTTTCGCCGTGTAACTATTCCGAAGTCTCACGACTTCGGCTACAAGTAAACGCTTGTTTCCTCGAAGAAAAATCCTTCACGGCGTTGCCGTACCGGCCGTCGTGTCCGGTGCATCGCCAAAGTCATCTGTCAGCAGCATGCGATCTTCCAGAACATCCACGCTGGCGACATTTGGCGAATTGCCAGCGGCCTTAAATCTGCGTGAACGTTTGGCTCCGCCACTTACCTGTTGGAAGACCAACCCCAGACCGCGAACCCAGTTGCTGACTTCCATGTTGCTCTGCGAGACGACACAGCGTCTCTCGCAAAATTCCGTTTTGGTATCTGATTGCGAGTACAATCGACACAAATCAATTCCGGGTCCGCATGTAAGGCGTGAGTTTCATGCACACAAGGTCAGTGGCGCAATCGGAAAATATGTTTACGCATTTTGCGAGTCCGGTCAGCGAAAAATGCCGAAGGATCAACAAATTCTTGTGAATCCTTTGCGCAAATGCTACGCTTACTGTGAGCAAGCATCGAACGACAAACAACTGTCTGTACTTGTCGTGGGATTCGCCAGAATCCCACGTACGTGCGAAATTTTTTCTCGGAAAATCGAAGACAACAATTAGGCGAGCGGCAAAACAGACATGATCAGTCCCTTGATTTGGGATGGAACTGATGACCCGTGCTACGGTAAAACAGAATCCGCCGATCGCCTTATTGACACACTGTTTCCAACATCTCTATCACTGAATTACCTGATCATGAACACCCACCACTCAGGCCATTCGTTTGGCAACTTCTTTGGTCGCACTCGCGAGGGACTTTGTCTGCAGACGCGACGATCCATGCTCAAGGCTGGCATGGCGGGGATCGGCGGACTGTCGCTTCCGAGTTTGATTCAGGCTCAGGCCGAAGGTGCAAATGCCGGAGTATCGTTGCCGACGGGAAAGAGTGTCATCCTGTTGTGGATGGCGGGCGGTCCAAGCCATACCGACACATGGGACAGCAAGCCCGATCGACCATGGATCAATCGCGGGCCGTTCGGTGTGACTCAAACGAAACTTCCTGGCGTCGTGATTTGCGAACATCTGCCGAAGCAGGCCGCGATGCTCGACAAGTTCACAATCATTCGATCCGTCGATGCGCGGCACAGCAATCATGAACCGAATACTGTGTTCCAGACTGCCAACCTTGCGGCGGAACCACGCACGAATCCAGAAGCGGTCAAGTATCCATCGCTTGCGTCTGTTGTCGCGCGACATCACGGTGCCAACAATCCGGCGATGCCGCCCTATGCTGCTTTCATGAAGTCGCGTTCGCATCTGGCCTTCGCGGGTTATCTGGGCAAGCAATACGATCCGTTTATCTGCGACAACGCTGCGACGCTGCCGGTGTATACAAACGTTGGAGCCGACACGGGGCGATTAAGCGGGAAGGATCTGTTTCAAATGCCGAAAGGTCTGTCGGAATCGCGTCTGCACGAACGAGTGGGCTTGCTGCAACAGTTTGATCAGATGAAAGCCGGTCTGGATCAGGATGGATCAATGGCGGCTCTGAATTCATATCAACAACAGGCCGTTGATCTGCTGCTGGGTGATCGAGCCAGAACGGCGTTTGATCTGAATCAGGAACCCCCGGAAGTTCGCGACAAGTACGGCAAACATTTGTGGTGCCAGCAGGCCTTGATTGCTCGACGTCTGGTCGAAGCAGGCACGACATTCGTCACAC
>JBDNFT010000260.1:0-3034 GCA_041689695.1 Planctomycetaceae bacterium
ATGTGAGCGGCAAGGCGCTAGCCGCCGGTATACTGCAGTCTATATGACCGGCGGCTCGCGCCTTGCCGCTCACTTATCGATCGCCCGATGCTAAGTTGCTACCGCAACGCCTCGATCATGCAGTCGCACGATCAGAGGATCGCCCTGACAGCGGTTCGATACTGACAGCCCCGAGAAGCTACTGTCGAACGGTGTAGCCCCGGTAGACTCCCCGACGCACGGCAATGAAAGACTGGATTCGCCTTCGACGATGCCCTTGAGATTTCCTCCGATCATGTTGACGATTTCGCCAACAGCGTCGCGGATCTCAGCCTCGGTGAGTTCGGCTTCGCTCATGTCGAACATGTTCGAGGCGATTGCGACCGCTGTTTTTCGTGGTGTCAGAACCTGCACCAGAGAATCCCAGTCGCCCGAGATTCGAATGACAGCCGACAGGGAATCTGCATCATCGCAATTGAATGCTTCGGATGGTTCCATGTGAAGTCCAAGCATGCCTGAGCAGACATCATTAACGACCTGTTGCAGGATCTCTTCATCTATCGTCATGAGACTCTTTTCCTAAACTGCGACCAACCTAAAAGGAGACGGTCTTACCTGTTGTAAATTAAGAAACCATTCGACAAACCTGATGACGTTGTCTTACCGTTTTCCGGCAGGATTTCAGAACGCCCGAATCATTTGATCCGGTTCAGGTCGCGTTCCTCCACTGGCTGATCAGGTCATTACCTTGCGAAGGAACACTACTTCATGTTGGCAGCATGTGTGCCTTCAACTTATTAGAATTTATTTTTCGCTGCCCGTACTACTATCAAAAGAAAGAATCTAATAGGCTGGATTCCCAATCGCGACGCCGATCAGTTGCAGCTTCTCAATCAGGATTTCTGCTGTAAACGGTTTCATTACGAATTCATCAACGCCAGCCATCAGAGCGCGAGCCATTTGAGCGGGCTCGGTCTCTGTCGTGACCATCACGGTGGTAATTCGTGGAATCGCTTTGTTTGCACGAAGCGTTTTAACAAACGTCAGGCCATCCATGACGGGCATATTCCAGTCGACGAGGATCAGATCTACGTCGTGGTTATGCTGAGCCAATTGATTGAGTCCATCCTGACCGTGTTCTGCTTCAATGACGCTGAATCCGAGTGGTTCAACAATTCGGCGGAGAACACGTCGCATAGCACGGGAGTCGTCGATGATGAGAGCAAGCATGTGAGTTCCTATGTGAGTTCTGGTTTGGCAGTTGGAGTCTGAAATTTGGGTCGCCACTATTTCAGGCGGTAAAAGACACTGTTGTCGGCCTGCACACGCTCAAACGTCGCGTCCAATCCCATGGTGGTTTCTGCAGCCCCTAGAAAGAGGACCGCTTTGGGTGCCATGACTTTGCGAACTTTTTCAAGGATCGCGCGTTTCGTGTCGGGGGCGAAATAAATCAGCACGTTTCGCAGAAAGACGATGTCAAACTGTGGCAGCGGTGGCCAGCGTTCGATCAGGTTCAGTTTTGTAAACTTCGCCATGTTGCGCACTTCGGGTTTGAGTTCCCATTGCATTCCCTGGCGCTGAAAGTTCTTGACCAGCAGTGGAGTCGGCAACCCGCGGTTAACTTCGATCTGCGAAAACTTCGCGGCTTTTGCGCGGGCGAGAATGTCATCAGACAGATCAGTCCCCACAAGCTGTACTTTCCACGACGCAAGGTCAGCGAAATGTTCGCGAAGATGCATTGCGATGGAGTAGATCTCTTGTCCGCTGGAACAGGCGGCCGACCAGATGTTCAGCGACTTAGTGGCGGCCTGCCGTGTTTTTATCTCAGGCAGCAAAGTCTTTCGCAGCGCTTCAAATGGGTGAAGGTCGCGAAAGAAACTTGTTTCGTTTGTCGTCATCGCTTCGACCAGCTGCGATTCCAGTCCGACTTTGCGATTGGATTTGACAGCCTGAATGAGTTCGTCAATGTCTGCAAAGCCATTTTGCCTGGCAACCGGTCCGAGGCGCGCTTCAATCAGATAGGTTTTACTGGAATCCAGTTCTATCGCTGAGCGATCCCGCACCCTTGTGCAGACCCAGGAGATTGCGTCGGGAGTTAATGTTGCGGTGGTCATGCGATTCTTTCACATGTGAGTGCGGTATGACGAGCAACGGCGACACGACGCAGCAGTTCATCAGGAATTGATTGAAGTGACATGGTTTTGTTTGCGAGTCCGGCTTCCGTGACAGCGCGTGGCATGCCCCAGACAACTGAAGACGCTTCGTCCTGCGCGATCACAGTGCCGCCAGCCTGGACGATGCATTCTGCACCGCGTTTGCCATCCTGTCCCATGCCTGTCAGCACGACTGCCTGAAGGCTGGCTCCGTACACTTTTGCCGCCGATCGGAACAACACATCAACTGCGGGTCGACATGAGTTTTCGGGTGGCCCTTGTTGGAGCATGGTTCTGATTGCAACTCCTTGTCGCTGAATTTCCAGATGAAAATCACCGGGAGCTATGAGGACTTCCCCGCATTGCAATGTTTCGCCAGCAATGGCTTCGCGAACTGTCAAATCGCATTCCTGATTGAGTCGGTTGGCGAGATGTCGCGTGAAGACTGGCGGCATATGCTGAACGATGACAATTGGCACGGGAAAGTTTGCAGGCAATCTTCCGAGAACTGCTGTCAGTGCCTGTGGACCACCAGTTGATGATCCTATGACGACCGCATCACATCGTTGATTCTTGTTGACGAGTTTCGTTAGCGTTATCTTTGGTGCTGATGCGACAACTGGCCTTGAGACGTTCGTTGCAGTCTTGTTGAATGGACAGAGCGATTTGATTTTTGGAATCAGCTGGACTCGGACTGATTCCATGGCGGCGGCAACACTGCCGACGTTGGCGGGTTTTGCGACGTAGTCGGTTGCTCCGCGAGCTAACGCATCGAATGTCGCAGCCGCTCCTCGTTCAGTCAATGTGCTGAACATGATGACCGGCAGTTTCGGATAGTCTTTCCGCAGTAATGGCAGCGTTTGTAAACCGTCCAGTTCAGGCATCTCGATATCGAGTGTTAC
>JBDNFT010000261.1:0-3969 GCA_041689695.1 Planctomycetaceae bacterium
ACATTGAGAGTGCCATGGAGATTGTGCAATCACGACCTAACGACGTGTACGTAGAGACTCCCCCTTTTGGTGCCACAACTGGCCGGGCCGGTCCTAAGCAGACACTCAATGCAGCTGGAGAAGGCGCATTCGTGGAATTCAATTTACCACAGGGTGCCTACCCAGACATCGGATTGCCACCAAGGAGAGGAATGGCAATCCCACTTCATGGTCGAAAGAGTCTTCCTCTGGAGAATCTGAATCCTGAATTCCATAAAGTACCCTTATGGGAAAGATGCGTCAACTCGTTTAAGAAGAGGCGATGAATCGGATGTGGTTGCACAGAAAACAGTGTGTCCAAATAGGAAACTACGTGCGATGTATACAACGCTATTCAGCTGCGACGATACATGAGCAGGATTTCGAGCCTTTCCTAATCAATTACCAGGAGCACTATTCATCAAAAGTACGAAAGCTACTTGGCGATATACCGTGTCTCGGATTGGAAACAAAGGAAGAGGAACGTGGAGGCCGTGATGATGGCTACTGTGATCAGCAACCGTCATCAATTTTCTGGAATGCTCCTTTTGTTATTGGGAGGTACATTTTCAATCATGTTACAGCTTGGCATTGGATTTCAAGCTCTGATATAGCTTTTATTCGTCAGAGCATTGTTCGCTTTGATCAGTTGTTTTCCTCAAGACACGTGACGGTGCCGCAGCTCAGGGAGGTTATTCATTCCCTGTCTCGCTCACTCTCGAGGCTGAGCTGGGTGCTGACTGGAGCGTGGGACTGTGGCACCGGAGATGTTTGGCCGACCGATTAGGCGTGGCGAGTTGTGACAGAGCTCGACAGATATACTCGGAAACATTGGGATGCAGGAAAAGATAGAGTCATTGCAATCGCGACTTATTGCTCGTCATTTCGAGCGATTGAAGATGGCTCTGCCCAAGAGTCGCATCATTCGATAGGGGAAGTTTTCGACTAAGACGCTGACTGAGAGGTCTGGGCCAGGGTGGCTACCTGATAGTTTTTAAAACATAAGCAAAGGGCAAAGGGGTCTAATTGTTTGAGGCCAAGGGGGGAATCGCAAAATGGGACATTCGTGGCAGGCACATACGGGGACGGTAAATACCGGCACGACGCCGCAGGTCCAGTACAGCTACGCCAGCGGTTCTGCGAACACGATTCGGAGCACCGGCATAACGTATCCGAACGGTCGCAATGTCGTGGATGATTACGGCACGGCGGGCAGTATTGATGATGCGTGCAGTCGCGTTCGGGGCATGAAGAATTTCGGTGCGGCTGCAAATCTTGTGGACTACAGTTATCTGGGTCTGTCCGGTTTTGTGAAGACTGCCTATCCGGAAAGCAGTATTCAATACACATTGATTGGGACAGCCGGTGGCACCAATCCTGATTCAGGCGACATCTATCTGGGCATCGATCGTTTTGGCCGAGTGACCGACGCCAACTGGGCGAATGTCGCCGGAACGGCCACGCTGGGTCGCGTGAAGTACGGTTATGATCGGGTGTCGAATCGCGCATGGCGTGACAATTTGTCACCCGGCATGACGGTCGGTTCTGACGAACTTTACAGCTACGATCAACTCCAGCGGCTGCAAAATCTGAATCGTGGCATGCTGAATGGAACTCAGACAGCCATCACCAGTCCGACCTTCGGCCAGAACTGGACGCTGGACGAAACCGGCAACTGGTCGGGTTTCAAACAAGACGATACGGGCGGCGGAACGTGGAATCTGGATCAGTCCCGCACGGCCAACACGGTCAATGAAATCAAGACGATTACCAATGCCACGTCATTGGCATGGACGACACCGGCCTACGATGCGGCAGGCAACATGACCAAAATTCCAGTGCCGGGCACACTTCCGGATGGCGTGGCATGGAACAGTATGTCCCTTTCAGAATGGGAAAACCTGAAACTGGCCGACTGGGAGGAAATGACGCTCGACAATGTCGAAGGCGTTTACGACGCGTGGAACCGATTGGTGAAACTGCATGTCGGCGACACCACACTCGCTGTGTACGCATACGATGCTCGTGGATATCGCATTCGGAAAGACAGTTACACCAGCGGCACGCTGAGCGACGCACGGCATTACTACTACACTTCTGGCTGGCAGGTGATCGAAGAGCGAGTCGGCAGCAGCACGGCTGCCAACCGGCAGTTTGTGTGGGGACTGCGGTACATTGACGACCTTGTGCTGCGGGATCGTGACACGGATGGCAACGGTACGCTCGATGAGCGTCGCTACTGCCTGCAGGACGGGAACTGGAACACGATCGCCATTGCGACATTACCGGCAGCGTCGGCGAACGCTATGCTTACTCGGCGTACGGCTCGCCCGTGTTTATGAACGGATCGGGGACTGTGCAGAGTGCGTCTGCCATTGGCTTCGAAACGCTGTATGCAGGATACCGTTTTGACGGCACCTCGCCGCAGATGTATTACGTCAGGAACCGTTTCCTGCTGCCAATGATCGGGACATGGAATCGAAGGGACGATATGAATCTATTCATGGATTCTTGGGATATCGTGAGCTATATCGATAATAATCCCATTACAAAGATCGATCCTTATGGCAGAAATCCAGCATTGTCAATTCCGATCGTAGGAGCTGCCGCATTGACTTTGGCTGAACTCCTGGCGATTGCAGGTGCTTTGTCCTTAGTTGGGTGTATGCAAGTGACATCATGCCGGGAAGCTCTGCGCCGGGCTTTGCAGGCCGCAGTGGCTGGGATGAGTGAAACTGCCAAGGCTTTACTGAGATTGAATTGCAGGATTATGCACGGCAATTACAAGATTGCCGAGAGTACAGCTGCTGGTTGTAACTGTCGACCGAGGGATGCCGGGGGTTGCACTGGTCGAATGTTGTATTGTGCGCACGCGACAACCTGTGTTGGATTATTAAAGGTCGTTGCGACAACGCGGCTTGCGTATATGGTTTCTGGATGCGACTTTGTTCTGAACGAGAATTGGGATGTTCATTTTGGTGAATGGTCGAATCACCAAGGCCGTTTAGACGATTGTCTAAGATCTGCTGCACTTAACTGTTTCCATCTGCAGGATTGGTTTTAGAAATCTCGGATACGGTCCACCATCTCTCGCCCGCACCCATGTGTGATCCAGGAATTGTGGAGGTCTATTTAGAAATGAACGAAAACCTTTCTGTGTCTTGGCTTGCAGCAAAAGACAAAGTATTGCAAGAAGTCACTCATGCTTTCGCTAACGTGACACTCGAAAACGGAATGAGCCTTTCCCAAGCGGACCTTGAAGGGGCGTATTGGTCTGACTCAGAGTTTCTTCGTGCCAGGGAATTCGATGCTGAACTTGAGTGGGGAGATGTGCAAAAGGCAAAACTCGAATCCATGGCCTCGGCGTTCTCCTTTCTCGACGACGAAGGATGGCGATTTTATTTGCCTGCCTATTTGACGCTTTGTTTGAAGAGTTGGGATTCCGGATACCCAGTTGAGGTGGACCGGCTTGTTTCAAACTTAACGCCAGTGTTCGAAGGGGCTTTGATTGGCGATCGGATTCGTCGTTTTGACAAGCTTACGCACGACCAACACAAGGCCGTCGCGAGTTTCCTTACTTTCGTCGTTCAATATTCGGAAGAATTTTGTCGTGAGGCGCAACTCGCGATAGACACCTATTGGGGGCTGAAAAAAGTGAATGTAGCTCATTGACGCTCGCGGCTATCGCATCCGCAAGGATACATACACCAGCGGCGCACTGCCCGAGTCGCGGCTTCACTACTTCACGCCGGGGTGGCAGTGGGGCGGGGCCCGATCTTGGGGCTCGATCTTGGGGCCAGCCGGCCGTCGCAAAAAGGGGAGGGACAAAAAGGTGTCAGGAGGGACAAAAAGGAGGGACAAAAAGGTGTCAAGAATGAGGACAGATGGCGGGGGCCATCCAAAGTACGGATAATTTCCACTCAGCGGGCGCTCGGCTCTGGTTTCGAGTCT
>JBDNFT010000262.1:0-4902 GCA_041689695.1 Planctomycetaceae bacterium
AACAATGACTTCGCCTCAAACAGCAAATCTAACAATGAGTCCGTAATTGGTAAAACATAGACGCCTACGGGTCGAGAGCATAGATTTGTTCCAGGCCAACTATCACTCGTTTCCGTCACCACCATTTTGGAGTCTATTCTTCTAAGTAGACTCGAAAGCCAATTTGGATAAACACCGGGCCGGACAATAAAACTAAAGTAGCCTCCTATCGCCGAGTGAATCAAAGTCCGATAGTGTCCGCCATCAATGTTACAACCTCGGCACCAACGAAATTTCGGCGACGTTGGTTGCATTCGGATTTTGTCGAACCGAATCATATTTAAACCCAGAATCGTTCAACAGCAGCCCACTCCATTGCCATCACCAACTTCAAAATCAACACCGAGACCGAGCGGGACTAGGTTCAGGTCACACAAGAAGTAGTGTTCATGCGAAACGGTGATTAGCCAGGGCTCAATGTTTGAATCATAAATACAGAGGTCTTCGGGCCAAGTCGGATGACACCATTCGAACAGTCCACCTGGTGCATTCAGAAATGAGCGCAGTCCTTCGCAGGCACGAAATGTCCGCACTAGTGAAAGTGATTTGTATCCTATCGGGGTCTGCGTCGTCCTTTTCTCCTCTACAACATGTCGTTTGATTGCACTCCACATAGGCCAGATCTCGTTAAACCGTCCCTCAAGACTTGTCAAAGAGAACATGGATCGTTCAGCAATCATTTGCTCGATAAGCCTGTCGTACGTTGCGGGATTACAGGATGTAAATAGTTGCCACCTGCTAGGGTTCATTTCTTCTTTCCTTCAGTCAATTCCCCATTCCCAGAAGGGCGTTCATTGATACCAGAAATGCCACCCGTCGATACCATCGACATGCAGATGTGGCAATCCTACACCCTTATGTCCAGGATGAACACGAATAATGGGGTTTTCTATGCCCTTTGCTGCTGCCACTTGCTGAGCCAGTTCCTCTGCTTGCAACGCACTTTGAGAAACTGTCCCTTTGATTTTTTGCTTGACCCCGTCAACCGCGTTTAGCGTACCTTCGAGAGTTGTATTCATTTTACCGCGAAACTCGGGAACGTCGCTACTTCCTACGCCAGCAGGAAAATTTGGACTGCACTCCGCATTATGCACGAGCATCATTGGCTTGTCAGCAAATGCAGCAACGAAGTAGGTATGGAAGTCGGAGACCTGGAAGTTGAAGACGGGGATGCCGCCTTGGAATTCTTCTCGGAATGAGGCGACAAGTGTTTGGGTCTGGCCGTCGGCGTTGGTGACGGTGTGGCCAAGTTCGAGGGAGCCAGCTTCGACGAAGGCTTCGGCCGTGACGGACCAGAACGGATGCTCATCAGTCGTGGACAGCGTTTGCTGTTCGCCGTCGGTCGCTTCGAAGGTCAGATGACGGAGATGATCCGACATGCGCCGGTAGGCCTCCTTCACAGGTTTCAGGCCGATACTGCTGCCGTGATCATCGCGAGCCAGAACCAGGTCACCCGGCTTAATGTCCTCGATATTCTTCGTGACGAGCCTGGTTGTGACGATGAAATTTCTGCAGCGAGCGATACTGCAGCGAATGGCTGAACTTTAGCGATCGCCGGTCTGGCTTCGGCGGATGTTGTCAGCGAACGAACCGAAAACAGACACGCACACCGCCAACATTCGAACCCTCACGTCTCGAACGAATCCACTGACGACAAGACTGAAGAAACTTCACGCCGCGCACAATGGACAGCTACCACATAAACAGACGCATCACTGGCATAGGCAGTGGCAAACTCAATCTTCTCGTCCAACAATTCAGGCTCTGACCTCGCCCTTGCCAACCAGCCGATAGCGTCCGCTTGGTTAAGGACTAACGCGACGTCTCTGAAAGCCACACTTGTAAACGTCTCTCCAAAAACGCAGAGAATGCATCGGGGCGAATAATTCCCAACCGTTCATGGGCCGATGCCGAAAGAACGGTCAACTCGTCCTTGTAAATTGCAAGATCCTCGGGGCATTGCGGGCCGGTCCAAGAAAACAAACTCCCCACGCTGATCAGCGTCGGCAGGACGATGGCGTGAAGATCATCCTTAAAAAGAGTTGCACCACCCCGGTGTAGTTTAGTACTGGGCCACTCCGACACACGACTTAGACGACTCGAGGGCGTAGAGCAAGCCTGAATTAATTCATGTACCTCGGGTTGGTAAGGATAATCATCTCGAAGTACGAACGAATAGGAGAAACCTCGCTCTGCCGCTTCGTGTAAGACTTCCTTATAAAGGCATCCCACGAGATTGGTGTTGAACCTTGCTTCCATTCAAATGATTCCTGTCAGCGGTGAATGAGTACACCTAGAACCAGAAATGCCAATCTCTGAGATCTTTGATATGAAAGTGCGGCAATCCACCGAGATGTGATTCTGGCCCGATAATCGTCGGAGAGACGCCTTTCTTCTTTGCCACTTCTTCAGCAAGCTGCCGCGCAGCTCCTTCAGTTTGACTTATCGTTCCTTTCAAACTCTGCGGAATATTGCTTACCGCTCCAATGATTTCATCAACGTTCTGGCTAGGTCGGCCAACAGGAATCGGGTTTGTTGCAGAACCGACGTATGCCGGCATCGAATAATCCGCGTTATGCACGAGCATCGTCGGCTTGTCAGCATCTGCGGCGACGAAGTAGGTATGGAAGTCAGAAACCTGGAAGTTGAAGACGGGGATGCCGCCTTGGAATTCTTCTCGGGAGGTGGCGACGAGCGTTTGCGTCTGGCCGTCGGCGTTGGTGACGGTGTGGCCAAGTTCGAGGGAGCCAGCTTCGACGAAGGCTTCGACCGTGACGGACCAAAACGGATGCTCGTCGGTTGTCGATAGCGTTTGCTGCTTGCCATCGGTCGCTTCGAAGGTCAGATGACGCAGATGATCTGACGTGCGTCGGTAGGCCTCCTTCACCGGTTTCAGGCCGATACTGCTGCCATGCTCATCGCGAGCCAGAACCAAGTCACCAGCCTTGATATCCTCAATGTTCTTCGTCACAAGCTTCGGTTGTGACGGTGAAATTTCTGCAGCGAGCGACACTGCCGCGAATGGTTGTGCTTTCGCGATCGCAGGTGTGGCTTCAACAGGTGTTGTCAGCGAACGAACGGAAAACAGCCCGCCCAGCAACAGGCAGGCGGCGATGGCGACGCGGCGAGTTTTCGAGAGCGGTGCTCGGGATGGAACTGTCTGATCTGAAGATGATGAATTCATGGATATGCTTTCTGAAGGATGTAGGTTCGGGAATAATCGAGCAGAACACCAGATCAGTTTGCTTCCGCTGCAGATTTTCGGCGGCGGCGAGACAACCGGGCCGGGCGACGAACCGTCAGGCCAGCGGCCAGCAGAAACGCTCCGGCAGCCGCGTAGCGGTCGAAGTCCAACGCCACATCGGGAGCCGCAAACAACTGATCGATGGCAAGGGCATCTTCCGGATCAGCCAACGCCACTTTCGGAACACTTTGTCCATCGACAGCGACGAGTACCTGTGTTCCCGCAATGAAACAGTTCGAGCCCTTGCAGGCGTCCTGCATCTTGCTGATGCCCTGCTTAATCCCAGCAGCAGCTTCATCCACTTTGCCTGCGACTTTGCCCGCCATCTTGGCGGCTTTCGTACCGAGTTTTCCGGCCGTCGCCGCTGCTCCCAACACCGGAACCATCGCTGCCAGGGAAACCGCCGCATCACCATAATTTCCTCGAGCCACATGAATCCCGGCATTCAATAAATCCGCTGCCTCGCCGAGTCCCGGTACAAGACCAGCAATATCCAGGCCGGTTTGAAAAGCGTCTAACATGATCGTCCATGTGGCGTCGTCTTCATCCCCTCCATTCGGAGTCGTCACAGGCGGCGTTCCTGTGGTCGCCTCCGTGATCGTCGAATTTGATTTGAAGTGGGTGGTTGTCGTGAAACCATCGACGAGGTTTCCCGACATGATGACCGTGTAGATCGCAGAACTGAGGATCGTCTGATCTCTGTGGAATAACCCTCCATCACCACCATCGAACGTGGCAAAGTTTTCGGCCTTTGACACACGTGAGACAATTTCATCGAATCCAGCCGTCATTGTGGCCGTGACACCAATGTTACCGGTCATCCCGACCGTGATTGTGAAGTCACCGTTGGTGGACATTGTTGTGCCCTTGCCGTCCGTCGTCGTCGATCTGTGAACGAACCCCACTGCATTGGAGCCCAGCCAACCCAACAAATTCGACGGGTAAGGCATCACAAACGTCTTCACGATTCCTGTCACTGAACCGCCACTGGCGTCAAATTTCACCTTGGCTGTCAGTGCTGGGAGTCCATTTGCATCGGTACTGATGTCAATAGAACTCTCAGAGTTTGAAGAGGAGCCTGATCCATGTCCGATTTGAACCGTATCGAACATTGACGGATGCTCGGTTTTTGAGAATACGATCTCTGAACTGCCGTTGCCGTAGTTCTTGATCTTCAGTCCGAAACCAATGTCGATTGTTGGTTCTTCCGGATCAGCATCTGGGTCTGTTGGTCCATCCGCGACCAATCGCGCAATAGCGGGAGCAGCGGAGGGCGTTGCATGATCGGCAGATGCCATCAATGCCGAGGTCAGTGCGGAACCCTGACCGTAAACCGGAACCGGCTCACTAAACCCGCCGAATTGTGCGCCGGCAGAAAAATGAAAGTCCTTCGAGCCGCCACCACCACCGCTCGCGGAAAAGGAAAGATATTCATGTCCCGCACTGCCCGTGCCGTCGGCCCCTGAAGATTCCTGAGACGCTAGTCCAATACTTTCGTTCACATCAGCACTTGTATCGGCAGCAGCAAAAAAGCCCGTGCCTCCGGAAACAGAAACATCGTCTATCGACTCTCCAAACGGCACGACCGCACTCACGATGATTGACGAACCGACAGAAGC
>JBDNFT010000263.1:0-2446 GCA_041689695.1 Planctomycetaceae bacterium
CACGAATTCCCAGTGATTGTTCGTCCGTAATAAATCCCTGGGAACGTGACTGATCAAGCAATGAATGGCTGAGTCGGATAATGCAAACGACGCTGCCCACAATGATCGACAGTCCTGTGAAGATCAGATACCAAAACATGACCGGATGACGTTCGCCAAGTCCCGAACCGTCAAGTGATCCCTGTCGCAGCAATTGCATCAAGGACGGAATCGGCGAAATCAACTTTAACCAACCAGCCCCACGAGCAATCGGGCTGTCGCCGCCCTTCATGAAGAAGTCCGGAAACGTCGGCACGATTGTGATCGCAAACGTGACGCCATAGCTCCAGCGCAACGCGGCTTCCGTGCTGCGACAGTAAGTGCCGACCAGAATTCCCACGACGATCAGTTGAGTACACACCAACAACAGGAATCCATACAAACGCAGCACGTCACTGGCCGTCAGCCCACCCATCAGAAAGCAACACGCCATCGCCGGCAGAGTTGCAAACAAGAGCAGCAACACAAAGCCCAGCATCGCGCCGGCTTTGCCGAAGTAAATTGACGCACGCGACAACGGCGAATTCAGCAACAGTTCCAGCGTTCGCCCACGAATTTCACGCACCAGCGATGTTGATGGAAACACGGGAACAATCAAAATGGCCGCGCCGAGCATGGCGTAGGTCAGCCATTGTCATGTTTCGCGAGCCTGCTGTCCGTTCAGATCCGAAATCCCGCTGGACGGCCATTTCAAGATCACCACGGCGGCAAACGCCAACGCTGTGGCGACCAGGATATACAACGTTTTGCGGTTTCGCAGCAGTCCCAATAATTCACGTTCAATAATGACAAGGCAGCCATTCATCGAGCGGCCTCCGACGTCTGCAGAGCGGCAGTGGATGCCGCAGTGGATGCCGCAGGTAATGCCGCATCCGTGGCCAGATTCGTGCCCGTGCGTTCCGCTTCTGCGACACGAGCGGCAGAAACGAACGCTTCTTCCAGATCACCTGCCACCTCGCGAAACTGTGCAATCTTGTCACCCGCGACGATCAATTGCCGCAGCACTTCTGACATCGCCTCGTCGGAACAAGAAGTGCGGCAACGAATGATCGATTCTGTTTCCGAAATAGTGACTTCAGCAGTGGGTTCAACCATCTTCCGAACTTTGTCTCCAATTTGCGCCAACCCGGCCGCAGTCAGAAACTGAATTTCAATCGTTCGCAGTTGAGATAACTCGCGTGTCACTTCCTGCAAAGTTCCAAAGGCCCGCAGTTTCCCGCCCGCCACAATTGCCACCTTGTCACAGATGCGTGAAAGTTCAGGAAGAATATGACTGGTGACAATCAATGTCTTCCCTTCCGATGCCAAACGCAGCAGAATGTTTCGCATTTCGATGCGAGCTTCCGGGTCGAGGCCATTCGCCGGTTCATCCAGAATCAGGACTTCTGGCTTATGCAGCAAAGTACGTGCGATGCCAACCCGTTGCTGCATTCCGTGACTCAGGCTTTCGACATAGCGATCCTGCATCCAGGTCGCGTTGGTCAGATCCAGCACTTCAGAGATTCGGCTGCGACGTTCTTTCCTGGGAATCCCAAACGCCGCGCCAAAGAAATCGAGATATTCGCGGACTCGCATGTTGTCATACGAACCAAATTTGTCCGGCATATATCCGACCAGGCGACGAACTTTTGCCAATTCGCGGACGCAATCCGCCCCGGCAATTTTTGCGACACCTGACGTCGGTCGCGACAGTCCTACGAGAATACGAATTGTTGTCGTCTTCCCCGCGCCGTTCGGGCCGATGAATCCAAGGATGCTGCCACGATTCAGTGACAGCGACAGATTGTCCAAAGCAACAAACTCGCCGTAGTGCTTCGACAAGTTTTGAATTTCCACGACCGGGGTTTGATCACTCATATAAGGTTTCGATCTTCTTGGCGGAAATTTTTTGCTCAGCCAATGTGTCCGCGTTGACGTACCGCGATCAGAAAAGCTGTCAGATATCAATGCCAGGTGCTTGCCATTTTCGAAGAGCACTCTGCATCTTAGCTGCGTTGCCGCGGCAGCAGGATATCCAGTCGCATTCAGAAGATCCAACCTGGCAGGGCGGAATACATACAAAGTAGTGACCAGAAGCGTAAACTTGAAAAGGAGTTAGCCACAATCCCTTGCTCAGGATTTTTGGAGCACTCTGTCCCCGTCTCTCTATGTCAGAGCAATTTTGAAACGCAGGTCGTGCAGAACATTTTTTGCATGTGGCTACAGTCTAGCCAACGTCGATCGTTTCGCGTCGCTGAGGGTTCTTGAACTGCGACAAGGTGAACTACGGAAGAAACACGATGATCGATGGATTTCCAACTGCGGCATATTGACCGGTGAATTTCAATTCCCCGGTTTTTTCATCGACCTGGAACACGGCAATGTGGTCCGCTCGCTGGTTACAGCAGTACAGAAAATTTCCAGTCGG
>JBDNFT010000264.1:0-7385 GCA_041689695.1 Planctomycetaceae bacterium
CGAGCTGTTTTTGGTGCAAAGTTTGGGCAACTATGTCGTGTTGCCTGAAGCTGTTGATGATCCATCTCTTGACATTGATCCTATTATGCAGGCGATGCATGTTTATGGTCGCATGTACTGCATTCATGGCAAGTCCATGGATCTGCTGTGGGACGAACCGCTGGACCATCGATACATTCGTTGCGCATCGGCTCAGGCGCGTGTCATTCTGCCCAACGCTCCGATCATGATATTGCTGAAACGCGGCGGAGAGGTTGATCCTGATTCGGGAGCACGCCGAACGCACTATGGAGCCCGCATTATCGACGTCCGAACGGGCAAAGATATTCTGAACGCGACCGATGTCGGCTTAACGTTGAACGATCACTGGCTGCGAATCGATGAACCAAAACAGCAACTTGAATTGAGCTTCGATTCGCATATTTTCACGCTGGATTTTTCCGACGCAAAGCAATGAGCTGATTGCACGCCGCGCCAAGGCCTCGCGACTTTTGAGCCGATACGAATCCGAAACGTAAGTGAGGGATTGAGTTTACGAATCTAGCGATCCACGGCGTTTACGTTCTTCCTGGCCAATTCGCCAGCCACGGCATGCCGCGGTCGATCACGGTGTCCTCACAGATGCGAGAGTACTCAGACGAGCGGCGATCTCCGGATGGAACCACGTCAGTAATCTTCAGGTCGATGATATCGGCAGCAATGCTACGCGCGAGGTTTTCGGCATCGAGCAATTCAGCGTCGGTCCAGTCGGCAATCGCCGCGCCGATTTTTGAGAGTTCGCCGGGAAGCTGGATGTAGCCAAGTTCCACGTTGCTGGTAATGCCATCTGATCGAACAAGCAATCGATAAAGCGGTAGCTGCAGATCAATCCATTCGTCCTTGCTGCGGTGTGTCGTCTTTGGCGGCAAAGCCGATTCGCTGGTCTTGTAGTCGAGGACGCGATACTGACCGGTCTGCACATGCTTGTCCACGCGGTCCACGCGACCAACAAGTTTCACCGGCCGATCATGGATGTCCGTGAAGTCAGTGCATTCATACTTCTTTTCTGTCTGATGAATCCGCCAGCCCGCGCGGCAGTTCTCGGCCTGCCATTTGGCAAACGCTGACAGTCTGGATTCAATCATCTTAAGCTGCACGCTGACAGTCGCAGATCGCGTGCGGCCGAATCGTCCCAAAGCCGCCTTGTTAAGTGCATCGAGCAGAAAATGCTGAATGGCTTCATCGTCAAAAGCGTCGCAGTATCGTGACTGACCGAACTCATTCAGAACTTCGTGAATCAGACTGCCGAACGCGCGTGCATCGAGTTCACGCACGTCGTCTTCGACAAGATTGAGTCGTAGCTCGCGACTCAGGAAATAACGATACGGGCAGTTCAGATAGTCGCGAAAACTGGTGACGGGAATTTCTTCCGGAGCTGGTGGCACAGACAGCGGCGACGGAACAATGAAGCCGCTGTGTCGGGGTGGTTCAGCTTCAGGTTCCGTGGGAGTCGGTAACATCGCGGCGACATCAGCAGCAGTGTCCGGATCGTAAAATCGGCGAACGCGTTCCGTCAGCGATTTTGGATCGGCAGCAAACCACAATCGACTTGGCGCCAGCGGATTGCCCTTCACGTCGGTGCGTCCAGCGACCAGTACAACTCTGCGGCGACTGTGCAGCACCGAAGTCAGCGCGTACGCATCTCTCGCGTAACGACGGCGGTTATCAGTGAGATCCAGTCGCGTGCGAAGACTGTTGGGCATGAAAGCGTCGGCGTTGATCGATTCCGGAATCTTGCCTTCGTTAAATCCAGTCAATACCAGAACAGGACTGTCGTCCAGCGGCAATTCCAGCCAGCCCAGCAATTCAACAGCCTGATCATTGGATTCGGGGGGAATTGAGGCTTCACCGATTTGGCGCAACAGCAATTGTAACGCCTGACTGGCCGTACAATCCGGCAACACGCTCGGTGGCACGCGTCGCAGTTGTTCGTTGAATTCCTGTAAGCGAGTCACGCAGGCCACGATGGCTCGATCTGCTTCCGAGTCCGCTCGAAGATCACGGTCGCGATAGATTGTGGCCAGAATGCGCACGGCGCCATCGGCCCATGCGGACAGCGATCGCTTTCTTTCCAACTGCTGAGTGAGCGAGGCGTCGGCCGAATCTTCTAATTCGTCCAGCGTTCTTTGTCGCGATTTTTTGAAGGGCTTCGGCGTTGGAGTGGCACGACCAACGGCGGACCGCGCACTTTCCGCATTGATGGCTTCAGGGATGAGACATCGCAACAGGAATTCCACCGCGCGGCAAACTTCTGCGACGATTGTGCGTCGCGGTGATCTGCCAAGTAACACGCCAGGCGTAAGTTGCAGATGTTCGGCAAGGTATTGATCAAGTTCATTGAGCCAGCCATCGCGGCGAGTAAACGCATCATCGTCGTTGAGATTTTGATTCAGATGTTCGCTGATCCAATCGTAGACGTCTGGATGCCGTACAAAGTCGGTCAGCGTTGCAAAATCCGGCGGCAACTCATCCCGCGCTGATGCCACATGCAGAGCCATTGCGGACAGCAACTGATACGGCCGCGAATCGCGGAGCAGCATGCCGATCGGCCATTGTCCGGCGATCCCGGCGTCGGCCATCGCTTGAGTCAGCGTCGGAACCATGGAATCATCGGCCACACCAATCGTGATGTCGTCGGCGCGAAATCTGCCATCAAAGCTGGCGAGTTCAACCATCGCCAACTGAGCTTGCTGCAACGGCGAATCCGTGATGCGAGTACTCTCCAGCGGGATGTTGAGCAATCGCGTTTCCCATTGTTCAGGGCGGACACAGCCATGTTCGTCAAACGCCTCGGATTCGGACTCGGGTGCGTGAATAATGGTCGTGACACGATCGGCGACTTGACTGAGCATCTGCCGAATGACGCGGTTCATATCGACGGTGCCAATCAGAATAATATCGCTGTCAGTACGACATTCATTCTGCTGCACGGCTACAAGTCTTGCGGCCTGACGATCCCAAAGTTTCAGACCATCCAACTGCATCAGATATTCGGCCTGAATTCGGCGCAATGCTTTCCAGCGTTCGGCCTCTTCGATGTTTCCAAGTTCGACGAGTTTCAGATGAACTTCGTCAAACTCCATGCCGTCTGCGGCAAGTTCATTGTGTTGCTTGCGGAGCGATTCGCAAAGCGCCAGCCATGATGAGACAGAATTTTCGTCCGGTCGATTTGGCAACGCTGCGCGAATTTCGTGTGGCTTCACGGCGTAAAGAGCTTTACGCCAGACCAGCAACTGCGTCAGATCGTCGGCAAGTTTCTGTTGCTGCGGATACAGGAGTTCCGGAAACTGATTGAATGTCGTCATCCGAGGCGGCACCAGCGCGGGCCATTTGGGACTGCCGCGCTGCACGAGAAGTTCCAGCATCCGGCGAGCGGCTCGGCGACCGGGGAAGACCAGAATCACTTTCGACATGTCCAACTGATCGCCATTCGCGTACCGACTAATCAAATAGTCAGCAGCAGCCGGAAGAGCGGGCTTGTTCCAGTCCAAAAAATGTCGCGTGATCGCCATGAAGTCGTGCTTCTCTGTTGTTGCGGTCTTTCCTTAAAATTTCTGCGGTGATAGTACGCCGGATCGCTGCAATTTTCCATGACTGGCGAACTCGTGACGAAGTTCGGGACCGTTATTTGTACTCCGCTGATTTAGAACATCAGTACAGAGAGCAATGTAACTTCAGCGAATCGTTCCACCGGATTTCGTGGCCATTCGTTTCGATTGCGCTTGGGCCTCATAGGTGGAAACGATCTGATCAAGCTCGGGATATTCCGCCGCCGGTGCGATCGCTCGCGCGGCTTTCGCCCATTTCACGGCTGATTCAAAATCGTGATTTTCCGAACTGCACGTGGCCAGCGTATTCAGACATGTCCAGTCCTTAAATTCAGAAAGTTCACATGCTTTCGCGGCCAGCGTGATGGCACGTTCAGGGTTGCGAATCTCCTTCTTGTCGCTGGTGGCCAGCAACCATGCCAGGTTGTCCCATGCTCGGACGAATCCGGGATTCAACTGCAAAGTCTTTTCATAGTCTGCAACCGCTTCCACCTGTCGTCCCACCCGATCATACGCCGCAGCACGATTGTTGTAGGCTCGAAACATTTCCGGCTGCAGCGTGATGGCGATTGTCCAGCAATCGATTGATTGCTGCATTTTCGATTGGCTGAACAGCAGATTTCCACGGTTGTACCATGCGGCTGCGTGCTCTGGCTGTATCTCAACCGCTTTCGCATATGCAGCGACGGCGACATCAGCCTGACCTCGTCCCGCTTCGATGTTGCCGATGATGTACCAGGCATCAGCCAGTTTGGAATCGAGATCTATTGCCTTGTCGAGGTCCTGGCGAGCGTCATCGTTCGCGCCGGTCTGATGCTTTGCAATCCCACGCCGATAGTACAGGATCGCATCATCCGGTGACAGTGCGATGGCCGCACTAAAGTCTTCGACAGCAGCGGCTGCTTTTCCGCGTCGCTGATTCAGCAATGCGCGGCTGGTCAATGCCGACGGATTTTGGGGATTCTGTTGCAATGCCGCTGTAAGATCGGCGATCGCGTCATCAGAATGCCCCAGTTGTTCCAGCAGTTCCGCACGCCGCAACCGAGCGACCTCGTGCGTCGGTTCAACGCCCAACAACGCATTGAGTTCCTCCATTTCCCGGAACGTCAACTGAAGACTGCCGCAGCACTGAATTCGCATCCATCTAGCATCAAGTGAATCGCGGCTGAGTAAAACAGGGTGATTAAGAATATCCAGTGCTTCCCGGAAGTAGTCGTTTCTGAAAAGACTTGTCCCCTTGATGAGCAGTGCTCGATGATCGTCAGGTGTTGTTTGCAGAAGCTGATTCGCGTCGTTTAATGCGGCCTGCATGTCTTCGGATGCCAGATAAGCGGAAGCTCTCGACACTAGAGCCGAAGAGTTTGCTGGATCCGCTTGTAACAACTTTGTGGACACTCGGATCGATTCGCCCCATTGATTTTGTCGTGCCAGGGCCTGACCATAGAACAAAAGTAGTTCTGAATTCAGTGCCTCTTCCGAAATCTGCGGAATCAATCTTAAGGCTTCAGCATCGTCATGGCGACGCAGAGCAATCATGGCCTGTAACAGAAGCAACTCCGCAGTCTTATCAGAATCAAGCGATACCGATGTGTCTGCCGACGCAATTTTTACGTCTTCGTAAGCCCCGGCAACGTTTCCATCTGCCAGACGTGCTTGACATCGAAGCATTCTTTGAGAAGGCGAAAGCTGGCCAGCGTGAGATTCGGCAAGTGTGTCCAGCGTCCTGGCGGCTTTGGAAAACTGACGATCCTGAAACAATCGTTCGGCGACGCCAAACAATAGCTCGCCATTTTCCGGCTGCAGGCTGGCGACCTTCTGCATGTCAGCCAGAGCGGCCGCAGGCGCATTGAACAATTCAAACGCTTCAGCACGAAGCAAATACAGTTCCGCCGAGTCGGGCTTCTTGAGCAATGCCAGTGTCAGGTCGGCGATGGCATTTCCTGGATCATGTTCCCCCAACCGCGAACGCGCCCGCAAACTGAGCGTTTCGACATCATCGGGATGATCCAAAAGATATTGCGTGAAGTCGGCCGTAGCGGCATACCACTCACTTCCTTCAAGATGCAGGCGGCCGCGTTCCAGTACTGTCTGCGAGATCGCAGCAGAACTGGTGGCCGAGTTCGCCGAAATTAATCGAGTATAGTCTTGAATGGCTTCTTCGCGTCGATTGGAATTCGCCAGCAAGTTCGCGCGAATTCGAAGAGCCGCAGTATTGGCGGGCTCGGTCGCAATTGCCCGCTGAACGAGTAACATCGCTTCAGAAGTTTCACCGGCACCTCGAAGTTGTTCGGCCAACGTCACTCGAACGGCCGTCATCAGTGGTGCCGAGAGCGACGACTCATCAATCAGAATAGTCTTCAATCGTTCTGTTGCAGCGTCATTTTGGCCGCGTTGGATTTCCAAATGAGCCAGAGATAGTTGCAGTTCGCGACTGTTCAGAGATAGACGCTCTGCCCGGGAAAAATTGGCTGCTGCCGCATCGAGATTGAATTTGTCCAGATATGCACGCCCCAGTTCCAGCCGAACTGTGAATTCATTGGGTGCCAGTTCCGCTGCTTTTGACAGATCACTCACCGCATCGTCAGTACGATTCAGCTTGCGGAGGATGCGGCCACGTTCCAGCCATGGCAAATAGCCCTCACTCGTGAAGCGACAGGCCATGTTCAGATCCGCCAGCGCGCGATCGGTGTCGCCGGTCTGGTTGTAGCACAAACCGCGATTCATCCAGGCGGTCGCATTTTCGCGGTCGCGGCTGATCATATTACTCAGATCTTCGATCGCTCGCTCTGGGTTTGATTGAGCAAGCAGCGCAGCACGACGAATCAACGCGCCGTTGTTTGCTGCATCAATTTGCAATAGCTTTTCAAGGTCCTGCAGTTCTTCATCCACTCGCTTCAGGTCGCGAAATCCCTGAATACGTGCCTCCAGCGCCGGCAGCATCTGAGGTGTCAATTCGAGAGCTTTACTGAGCGACGTGACACCGTGTTCTGCGTCGCCGGAAGAGAGCTGAGCGACGCCCAGCGCACACCAGGCTTCATCCCAATCAGGCTTCAGTCGAGTCGCAGTGGCAAGATCTTCGATGGCATTCTCGTGCTTGTGCATTTCGCCGTAGCAAGTGCCACGCAGATAGAATGCTTCTGCCAAACTCGGATTGAGCGCAATGGCTCTGTGAAGCTGCTGCAGAGCTTCAATGGGACGATCTGCCTCGTGGTGCTGAATCGCAGTGCGGACGAGTTCCTCAGCCTGCTGCTTTTGATCAGCGCAGCCAGCAGCGGAAATCAAAATAAGAATCGCGACAAGAGACTTTGTCGCCAGAGAATTCGTCCCATATCGGGGCGGATTGCAGGTTCTGATTTTCATGCATCCACCTTGCAATGGCTAAAAATGTGACATGCGCGGCTGACAGTTTCGGAGCCACGTGGCATCCGACAATCGTTGTCATCGTCACGGCAGCGACAAGAGTTGCGATTGAACGCAATCGCGACGATGCTTTCTATCTGCAAGTCTTACGCTGGCCGAAACCTTTCGCTGGCTTACCTAAACTTCCGAGGCAGAAAATCTGCTGAGGCCGCCTGTCGGCTCTGAGAAGAATGCCGACCGCACGAACGCGGAATGAAGCCATGCGTGGTCTAAGGTCGAAAACAGAGATATGCAGGAATTGCCGGTTTGCAGTTGAGCGGTTCGCCTTCTGACTCTGGTTCTGAAGTCGAATTGAATATCAGCAACCGCACTCTGGTCGAGTCAGCAATTCGTTTCCAGTCACAAATCTCAGATGGATGTATCTGGCATGTTTTCAGA
>JBDNFT010000265.1:0-4242 GCA_041689695.1 Planctomycetaceae bacterium
CCGGCGTCTGACCTGTGACCAGGTAACGTGTTGTCTGGTCAGAAATCGATGCCAGTTGTCCGTTGTACAGAGTTACCTTTGGAGCAAACATAATGTTGGCTCGACGATCTCCCTGTGCTGCCTGGATAAAGAAGAAGGCTTCGATATCGCTCAGGATCGCCATGCCCACCTGAATCCCGGCGTCTGGCGTGTAACCGCCGAAGTCAGGCACACCAAGCTGGAACGATCCCTGGCGGAACTGCACGTCGTAGTCACTCGTGAACTGGCCCGGTGATGCCAGTCCGGCCACCTTGCCATTACCCCAGTTGTCCTGTGGTGTGCGGACAGTGTTGATGTTGTCGAACAGGCCCGGATCAGCGCCTCCCTGCTGACCGCCACCACCCTGCTGACCTCCACCCTGTTGACCGCCACCACGCAGGTCAGTGGCCTGTTGACCGCCACCGCCTTGACCACCGGCAGTCGTACCTCCTGGGAACGTCAACTGGCGAGACCCGAACGGTGGAGCACCAACCGGTACTCCGACGTTGTCCTGAACGTTAAAGTCAAAGTCGACTCCGATACGTTCAAAGAAGTTGTCCGACACGCTGATGAAGCGAACTTCAACTGTCACCTGCAAGTCCTGCAGTTTTCGAAGCTGTGACAGCAGATCTGCAATTTGTTCGTGAACAGCCGCAGTCTGTCGAATCACAAGACTCAACGTGTTTTCTTCAGTTGAAATCGTGGCATTGCCACCGTCGAGCTGCCAACTGCCTGGTTCAACTGACGTGGTAATCAAATCAATCAGACCTGAAAAATCGACACCATTATTTGCTGTGGCTTTTGGATTGCCATTCTGACGACCTTTGTGGCCACCCAGGCCAACGGAAAGTTGATCGTCAACTTGATAGAGGCCCGATCCTGACGTCATGTGACTATTGTTGAGATTCAGCGGATCACCACCGTTTGTGATATTCAAACTGAGTGGCACGACCAGGTCAGCGACAGGATATGTTGCCAATTCCAGCTTGCTGTCCTGCTCCAATTGATTACTGATCATCAGTGTTTCATTTTCGATCGCGTACACAAGGCCACCGGCTTGATCAAGTAGTAGATTCAACGCACTTTTCAGTGTGATACCGTCTACGTCGATGCTGACCAGTTGATCTGCAGTCAAACCTTCAGTCTCGATGGCGCGCGTCTTCATGGCGATGTTGATGCCGTGCACAGTCGCGATGTGTCGAATCACTTCCGTCAACGCAACGTCATGGAAGTGCAGGGAGACTTTCTGTCCCAGGCTGTTTTCGATCTGCAATTCACTTTCCGTGCGATCACGATTGTCTGCTCGATTGTACTTCGCGCGTCGGCCAGACAGATCCTTCCACGACTTGGCGTCAGGCATCGCATAGTCGCTGCCCGGCATAATTGATGCTGTTTCAACATCGTTCAATTGTCGTGTAAAGCTGTCTGCTTTGCGATCACGAGTGTCAGCGTTGAAGTACGTCTGACGCATCATTTTCGCTCGTTCGACCATCAGCGTCGCCACGCCTGCATCGGCATTCAGGTCCTTGGCTTTCTTGGCAACCAATTCTGCTTCTGCAAAACGTTTTTCCTTCAACAGTTCGTTGTATTGGTCTGTGAGTTCAGCAAATTCCTGTTCGATCCGAATCTTGGTTTCAGTTTCTCGCTTAATGTCTTCCATAACGTTTTGATTCTTTTCTTCGCGATCCAGGTTCGGTTGAATCTGTGCCTTGTAGGCTCGAATCGTTTCCTGGCTGCGTTGAATGTATCCGGCCAGCGATTGCAGTGATTCCTTGTTGAGAGGAGCTGCTTCCACGGTCGCCAGAGTGTTGTCAAGAATCACCAATGCTCCGTTTGGATCATCGTTCTTCAGCTTTTCAGCTCGGAAAACACTGTTCATCACTTCCGTTCGCAAACGATCAAATTGCACGTCGGATGCCTGTGTGGCAATCGTCAGCGGATCTCGTTCTTTAGTCGCGGCAGTTGCGTCTGTGGCAGATTCACTCGCGTCGATGGCTCCAAATTCCACGTCCTGAGCCGATACCAACTGCACGTTTCCACCGCGAACTGTTGCCAGGTCCTGCATGAAGTCCTGAAGCTGACGGCGTTGAGTTCCGTTCAGTTGAGCAGCATTCTGCCATGCCTGGTTAAAGGCGAGTTTTGCACCCGCACGATCACCACCGCGATACAATTGAATTCCACGTCGATAGGCTTCATCGGCAGACAACTGATCTGGTCCGATGACCGGAAAATCTGCATTGGCGAAATCAACATTGCCGGAATTTGATCCGAACGGATTGTTACCGGCGTTTGAACCCGCTGGAGTGACGTCGAGACCATTGCCGCTGACAAGACCTTCGTTCCTGTTTCGTTCTGCATCTCGACGAGCAATGATCTGAGCTTCTTCCAGAACAAGTTCCGGACGATCTTCCATTAGACCATAAGTTGCGTCGCGCTGCTGAGCCTGGTGAGCGAATCGCTTAGCCGCTTCGGTGTCACCCTGATTGAGTGCGGTTCGTGCTTCAGCTACCAGATTTCCTGGATCCGTCGTGGATGAACTGTCGGCAGCAAGGCTTGAGGTTCGATTGCGTGTTGTCTGTGATCCACGCTGAGCGGCATCAACATCATTTAATACAAGTTCCGGACGATCGTCCAGAACATTGTAGGTGACATTCAGTGTCGCAGCTTTCTGAGCTTTAGTTCGAGCGTCAGCAAGTCGTCCCTTTGTCAATGCTTCTCGAGCATCACGTAACAACTGTCGTGCTTCTTCAGCTTCTGGTGATGCCTCGTCTGAGTTTGATGCGAATTCTTTGAATGCGGCAGAACCGGATCCGGCGAGTCGCTTAATATCGCGACTCACCATCGTCGGACTGTCTTCGAAAATTCCGTAAGCGACGTCGAACGTTGCAGCCTTGTCCGCAAGCTGCTGTGCTTCAGACAGCTTACCGGCATCCATGGCGGCGCGAGCCTGGTTGAGCAGAACATTCGCCTGCTGATATTCGTGTTCGGTGTCCTTCGAGCGAACGTCAGGATTACCTGCGGTCGCTTGACGACCGGCGACGAATGTCGATGTCTTTGATTTTTTGTCGAGGTCAGCAAGAACATGCTCGGGACGGTCGTCCCATAGTCCCCATGACGCATTCAACTGTCGTGCCTGCAAGGCTCGTGAACGGGCCAGAGCTGTGTCCCCGCTTGCCAATGCATAGCGTGCTTCCTTGATCAGTCGCTGTGCCTGCTTCTTTTTCAGCAGATCGCTACCAGTCATGGCGACTAGCTGTTCAGCGTCATCCGAAGCGTGTTCAGTGACAGCTTCTGAAGCAACAGCCTCTTCGAAGGGATTCCCTTCAGTAGACATTGTTGGCTGAGATGAGTCTTCCACCAGTTCCGAATCGGCTGCTGATGGTTCGAAGATGAAGTCGTCGGCATTCGCTGAACGACTGCTCTTCTTGAGCGTCTTCAGGAACTGGTCTGGTGACTGTTCCGCTGGGCCCCATTCGGAGCATAGTGACGCTGCTGTTCCGGCCAGACGGCGAGCTTCGGCAATGTTGCCTTTCTCTGCCTGCTCCCGAGCGTCCTGAAGAAAACGTCTTGCGACGGCTCCATAACCTTCTCCGCTTTCGGAGTCAGTTTGAGCCGACAGCGTTCGTGCTGGATCGCCGCCGCTGAATAAATACAGCGACACAGCCATCACCGAAGCACAGGTGATTATTCCGATGGCCTTGTGCACTTTTGGATCCTCCTTCAGGAATACTCGACAGAACTTCCCAGTCCTGACCAGCGATCATCCATGATCCCCGAACCGGTCAATTCCGGTTCGAACCATGACTTTGTTTTGAGTGACTCGATCTGCGTCCGGAAGCCATTTCCGAAACGTCAAGTTGAAGCTGATCAGAGCCGTCTGATTTCGTCCCTCAATCTGCCTGATATGGGCGCGACTTCGGGACGATCGTCGGATAGTGATAACTGCTGCCGTCCGCGCCCGTCAATACGATGGCGACTACAACTGAGACCATTTTTTCCCGGAATCCTGAAACTTGATGCCGCTCCGGCAACCCATGCCGAATGGCCGAAAAACCAAGCATCAAAGGCCGGATTCGTGCAATCTCAACCCGCAGAATCGGCCCATTTATCGTGCCGGTGCGGATCTCGTCGGCCAACATTAACGCATGCTGATGGGGGTTTTGGCAACGCAGGCCGGCCTTTATCGCTAAGGCCACGCAGTTCCACAATCCCGCAATCCTTGCA
>JBDNFT010000266.1:0-4496 GCA_041689695.1 Planctomycetaceae bacterium
CAGATGGAAATCAGCCGGCTGTCACCAGAATACGGAGGCTGCCGATTCGCAGTTCGAGGCCGGATTTGTTGAAATCCGGTGTTTAAGCGAGCCAATGGAAATTTTTAGTTTTTAGTTTCTGGAGTTTTACAGGATGTCAATGCGCGATCTTGAAGAGTCGATCGGATTCGTTTCACATCAGTCGAGTGAGCAGGAAACAGAATCTCGTGAGAGCATTACGCGATACATCGTGCTGAAGCTTCTGGCCAACGGCTTGCCGATTCCAAAGTGCTATGAGGACCACGATCGCCTGGGCGCGCCGCGGCTGTTGAGTACGTATCACAATCGTCTGAAGCGACTTGATTCGATCCACTGTCCGGCTGACACACGTATTGAGGCGTTTCTGCGCCGATATTTTGACCGCGTCAAAGGCTGCAGCGCCATGCGGTTGCCGGATCTGACTGTGATTCTGGATCGACACGGGATTGCTCGCCAGCTTTCGTTGCCGCACGATGGCGATGACTATGTAAATGAGTACGGCGCTTCTTATCGAGTTCGCAACGGAGTGCTCCACAACCCGGCTAACGATCGACGTACGACTGAAGGAACATTCCATGTGACGGAAGGTGGTCTGCCGGTTCCGCGTGATAAAAAGGTCGTGCCGAAGCAAGCATTTGCGGCGTTGTTCAAACATGCCATGAATCCACCGGCGAATCTGCTGCAACTTCCGTTTACACACCACGATCCCAATCCCGCCAGCGCATTTGTCTCGTTGCTCATCCGGCCGATTCTGTGTCCTGAAGTGCCCGGTTATTGTGCCCAGCAGTCGATGGAGATTCGTCTGTTTGTCCCTGGCGCGTTGGTCAGCAATCTGGACTTTGTTGAATCTATTTTTGGCAACTCAGGCGATCCCTTTCTTCCCATCCATGATGCGGCACTGGATATTGACCACTGGAGTGGTCATACCGGATGCATCATTCTTGCACCGCATCTGGTTCGCGTGACTAAGAAAGACGTGGGACTGCCGTCATGGGAAGAGGCGACCGATCATCAGCGTGAGGACGGGATGTGCTGGAAATCTGAAGACGAAAAATACAACGACGGCGTCCCGTTCAAGCTGACATGCCGCGACGAAGAAGGTGTCATCGTCACTCTGATCGCCGACAACTATTACGGCTACTGTAAAAAAGAAGTCAAGACACAACTGAGTTACGCAGCCAATCTGGCCGGACAGGTCGAAGAGGAACACGCTGGCGGAGCGATGGCGTTTGCCAGCTTCAATCTGGGTGAAGAATTCAACGCCGACAGCAAACGCTATAACAACCGTACGTTTGCTGATGTCGCGCGGGATTATGCGTCGCTGATGCACGTGCAGCCGGAAGGCTACGCGATTGATGCCACGCATTCGAACGTCATCTACGTTTCTGAAAACGCACGTTTTACCGTCAGCGATCAGCGAGTCACATGGCACGTCAACAGCGTGACTCACGATATTCCGCTGCGTCCTGGATACATTTACATCACTCCGTCGGGCTACAAAGTTCGACTCGAAAAATACCCGGCCGCGCCGTCGTGGCGATTGATTGGCACGTTGTTCGAAGGCGTATTCTGTCATAAGCCGTGTACGGTTAGTGGCGGTGGAAAAAGTGAAATCAGCAAGTCCATTGCCGATTATCTGCTGCACGGTCCGGTCTTTGTGGCCGATGCTGAAAATGATCTAAACCTGGTTCAGGAGATCTTCGATCGGGACTATGCGGATCGCTGGAATCCCAATGCAAGCGTACAACCGGACTATGCGAGAAAGCCGACTCGTAAGCTACTCGACAAAACCCGATCGCTCGGCAGCGTGATTAAGTTGTTGACGCCGTCCGTTGACTACACCGACACGTACAACACATGGCTGGAAGAAATCCCTGACCACATTTATGCTATCGTGTTTGTGATCAAACGAATGCATACAGGAAATCCGAGCGAGTGGCGGAAGCATTTCTCGGTTGACATCGTGAATGGTCATCCTGGACATGAGCTTAAGTACGGCGATCGCAAACTGGTAGGAACCTATTTGCGCGTCGGGTTGTTTGGTGAAAGCACATGGCGGACATACAAGCTGCGACAGGACTTTGCGCCGGCTCAGAAGGTGCAGACGGAAGACGATATTACGGCCTCGGTGGTGGTTCCTCGCCGCTTTTTGCAGCATCTTGGCGATGTGATTACAGAAGAAACCAGCTACAAATTTGTTCGCAATTGCGAGTATCGTTTGTTCCAGCGGCCTGATGATGCCGTGCATCGAGGTCTCGATAAACAAACGGAAGCTGATCTTGCACGGTTAGATAATTTTATCGTGAACTTCGAACCGTTGTCGCGGAAGCGTGTGAATGAGATCTGTGATCGCCCGGTTGATCTCAGCCAGTTTACTCAGCCGATGCAGCAACTTTTGCACGACATGCAGAAAGCCGACGACAGCTATGTCGTGTGCTCCAACACTCCGCGGTTGGTCAACGGAGTGCCAAGTCGCAATCCGCGTTATCTGCAGCCGCGACCGACGCTGATCAATCCTGTGAATCTTTATATTGCCGAGATGGGAATTCGCCTGTCGCGAGCAGTGCCGGTCGATAAACCCGTGCATACGCCAGTACAGGCGATTCTGATCGGTCGCCGCAATAATCCTCCGGAGCAGGCTCGAGGTATTCGAGCGTTGGCCGTCTACAATCCGATTCACTATCAGGAGTTGCCTGAACTGTTCATGGACTTTGTGAGCGCACTCACCGGCAAAAGTCCATCAACGACAGGGGCCGGCAGCGAAGGCGCACTGACAAAAGGGCCGTTCAACTGCCTGCGTCCAATCACCGACCTTAATAACGCATTGGTGAGTTACCTGTTGACTGGACTTGGAGGATTTTCAACTCCGGCAGGTCATATTGGAAGCCGCGTGCGGGTGGATCATGATATCAGTTTGCTGATTCCAGAAATTTGGTGTCGTCTGAGCCCTGAAGAACGTTCGCCGGAATTTTTGATCGGCGAGCAACTGTTGGAGAAACTGGAGGACTACGAATTTGACGGCAAACTGATTCCTGCAAGCCGATTGGGCTGGCGAATTACCAGACGCTTCATTCGTCGTTTTGCCGGGCGAGTTTTCGACAATCCAAACAAAGTCTTTGACATCGAGATTCTGCAGCCCGAATCGCATGATCCAGCGGCCTATGCTGACGGTATTCTGTATATCGCCGAAGCGCAGCAGCGTATCGCGAAGATGTACTTTGAAGATGGCTCCATCGATCTGGCATGTCCGCCGTTGAAGGCCTTGTTGCATATTATGGTTGACGGCTCGTACGAGAATAAGACGATCCGCGACCCTGAAATTCGCAACCTTTTCATGAAAGAGTCATTGTTGGCTTCTGGCTGGTACACTGATCGATTGCGATCGCGTCAGTTGCATGAGCAGCACTTGTGGCAACGCCACATTCAGTCGCTGGAGACATTTTTCAACAGCACAGATTTCACTGAGGAAAAGGTCAGCATGAATATCGTCGGACGTCTTGAGAGATCTCGCGGACGTCTGGCTGAAGTGTTGTCTGATTCGTATCTTGGCGAGTTGCAGGGCACGTTGGGGACGGATCGGCTGTAGTCTGTAATCGCTGAAGTAGGTTTTTTCCTGGGGAGAAGGACTTCGCGACTCGTCGCGATCAGCGACCCGCCCCACGTTGCTCACAGCTTGTCGCGCTGTTGCGTGTCGTCCACGGTAGCGATGATTTATCGTGTCACAATTGTGTACATCGCTGTTCGTGGCAGAGTTACAGTTCCATTCTTTATGGTTGCGGCGTTGTCTGTTTCGTAGCCGTTTGGGTTCAGCGTTGTAACGTGTAGTCCTGTAGCGTTTGAAAACGTCACAGTTCCGTGAATGTCGCGAACGTTGATCGGAGCTCGGCCGACGTCTTTGATGGTTCCATTCTCATCGCGAAAGCCGTACATCTTTTCTTCGCTGAAAGCCTGTATCAGGATCTTGCTTGACTTCGACAATGACTGATCGTCGAGACTAATCACATGAATGGTGCCGTATTCCATTGATGAATCGATACCCCCATGATGATTGTTGGCGCTATGCATCGTGAACGTGATGGATGTCTTGCCCGCCTTTAGCGGAATGTTGCCGCCGTTCAGCCAGCCAATAATTCGCAGGTCCGGCTTGCCGTCGTTAGCGATGTTGATGACATCGACCGGTTTGCTGGTATCGATCTCGAACGCCTTGCCGTCGTCTATTTGAAACGACAGCGCTGCGCCGATGACGTTGGCTCGAACCCACAGCGTGTATTCACCTGCCGCCTGAACGCTGAGCGAATAACTGGCAACGCCGTCGGCCTTGTCGGTGAAGTTGCTGATCCAGCCGCCTTCTGAAAGCTGCTTTTTCTTAATCGCGTTGCTGTACCAATTATGAGGTTGGACCGTTTTGCTGGTCGCCGCTTCGCCTTCGATCCAGATGTAGTTATCTGCTGCGGAGGCAATGGAAGACATCAAAAGTA
>JBDNFT010000267.1:0-9170 GCA_041689695.1 Planctomycetaceae bacterium
GCAGCCGTTTCCGACTGCACGTGATTGACGTTTCCAGCGAACCGATGGTCCACGTCACCCGCCGTCGTTCGCCAGAAGTCGTCGTGTTTGGCGCGGACCAACGGTTGAAACTTCCTGTTGTATTGAATGCCGGGCAGAACTTCAAAATCATCGGAGCCACAGGCGAACATGAAGTTGAGGTGATCATGTACAAACTTAACGAAGAATCGAAACGACAGCGAGTTTCTGATCGTCTGGTCGATGTGATTCGTGCGTGTGGAGATCTGGGTGCAACTTATCCGGATAATGTCCAACTTTTGATTGAAGCAGAGCAGCAGCACAATTTTGTCGGACAGTTTGGTATCGATCGCATGCCACAGGCAGGCCGCATGTACCTGACGGATACAGGAAAATCGGATTCCGAAGAGTCTGAAGATGAAAGCGGAAAATTGATCGGCAACAAGCGTCAGGTTCCGGAATTGTTTGACGAGCTGGATGAAGAAGAACTTCGCGAGAACGAAACCGAAGAAAAACTTTCGAACCTGAATTTTGATGATGTTCAAAAGCAGGATGCGAAAGAGGATGCCAGGAATGCTTCTGATCGTAAATCTCAAGGCAGGAAGATCTCCGAAGACGGTTCCAGTCCGGATGCAAAAGAAGAAGAGGAATCCGGGGTTCCAAAGGAATCTGAAAGCCTTGATATCGAGGCGATGAACGAACCGTCTGAAACTAAGTCAGACAAGACGGCCGAGCTGGCTGATTCTTCGGCAAGCAAATCACCGTCCGAAACAGAAATGGAAAAATTTGAATCCGAGTCGGTAGATATGTCCGCAATGAAGGGCGGCATGTCAGGATTCGGCTCACGGATGGCCGAGCGAATCAAACATCCGTTCGGTAAGAAGTAGACCAAGGATCAGGTGTCATGCTTAAGTCGCTCGAACTCTTCGGATTCAAGAGTTTCGCCGACCGTACTAGTTTTGACTTCCCAGCCGGTATTACCGGTGTGGTGGGTCCGAACGGTAGCGGAAAGAGCAACGTCGTAGACTCAATTAAGTGGATTCTGGGTGACCAGAGTGCCAAGAGTCTTCGTGGAAAAGACATGACTGACGTGATCTTCAACGGCTCCTCCAGCCGTACGGGATCACAGTTTGCCGAAGCCACGCTGATCTTCGACAATACGACACGTTTTATCCCGATGGATCAGGACGAAGTCTCGATCGGCCGCCGCATCTGGCAGTCGGGTGATTCGGAATATCTGATCAATCGCAACACCGCTCGCCTGAAAGACGTACGTGAATTGTTCGTTGGCACCGGAGCGGGTGCTGCAGCCTATTGCATCATCGAGCAAGGTCGCGTTGATCAGATTCTGCAGTCCAATGCTGCCAATCGGCGATTGATCTTCGAAGAAGCGGCGGGCATCAGTCGCTTCAAGCAGAAGCGAACCGAAGCACTGAAGCGACTGGAACGTGTCGAACAGAATCTCGTTCGTCTCGCTGATCTGGTCGATGAAGTTGAGACGCAGGTCAGCACCGTGCGGACTCAGGCACAGCGAGCCTCACGCTATCGCACGGTGTCGGTCGAACTCGAACAATTGTGGGTCGGACTGGCCGCTGACGACTTCCGCCGCGAATCCACTCAACGCGATCTGCTGCAGGGACAGATGCAAGAATCTGCCACCACGTTGCTGGATCTGCGACAGCGACAGTCTGAAGCAGAATCTCAGGTGATTTCAGCAGACGCTGCCTTGGCGGAAGTCGATGACCAGTTGCGTGAAGTGGAACGTCGGCGAAGTGATTTGCGTAGTCGGACTGCAAGTCTCGATTCCACTGTTCGCCATCAAGCGTCGCGAGAGGAAGAACTGAAGTCTGATCTGCAGCGTTTAATTCGTCAGCAAAACCTGATGAAGAATCGCGTGACAGAAGCGGAAGCCGAAGACGCACATCTGGATTCCGTGCTGGAACTTGAGCGATCGGCCTTTGAACGCCGTCGAACGGCACAGTTGTCTGGTGATGACCAGGTGACGGCACTGCAACAGTCGCTGGTTGAATCGCGAGACAACCTTGAAACCGCGCGGCATGAACTCATGCAGCAGGTCAGGCTGAATTCAGAAGCCACATCGACGCTCAGTAATCTGCGTGCGTTGCATCAATCGGCCCAACAGCGACAGAATGGTCTCGAAGAACAGTCGGCCGCGTTGACGGAAGAACTGGCCGTGCTGCAGGCAAATCTGCCAGAACTTGAAGAATCCTTGATTCACGTTCAGCAAGCTCTGCAGCAGGTTGAAAATAACGCAGACAATCTGATTCGCAGTCGTGAGCAGTTGGTCAGCGAACGCAGCCAGTCGCAGCAGTCGCTGGCGGAACTTCGTGAACATCGCAGTGCGCAACTCGCCCGTCGAGCGGTATTGGAAGATCTTGAAGATCGCCATGAAGGTTTTGGAATCGGCGTGCGTGAAATTCTGCGTCGCGCGGACGAAGCGGATTCTGAGCCATGGAATCTGATTTGTGGCAGCGTCGCGGACTTGCTTGACGTCGATATGGAAAACGCCGCGTTGCTGGAAGTCGCGTTGTCCGGTCGTGCTCAGTTGCTGGTTGTGACGCAGATGAAGCCGTTGATTGAGTATCTCAATTCCGGCCGTTGCCGCATCACTGATCGCGTGGGTTTTATCTCCATTGAAAATACGGACGTGGCCAACGGCGACCTGTCGGAACTTCGCGGCAGCCTGCGCCGCAGTGATGACAACATGTGGTCCGATGGTACCGACGCAGATGGTGAATCCGATGCTGATCGACAAGCGAATTCCTGGTGGGGACGCGAAAAACCAAAACGATCAAGTGCGGATTCTATCGAAAAAATGCTGGCGGCTGCGGGGACCGGTGATCCGATGCAGGTCACGTGGGTCGATCCCCGTTCCGACAGTCCCGTGATTCGGTCCGTGTTTTCTCAGGGTGAGACCGCTCCACCGGTGCTGTTCGGTCAACGCGGCGTGGTTGGCCGTGCCGACGGCTTGGCGCGGCCTCCGCAATCGATGGCCACGCTGGCCAGTCATCTGCTGGCAGATACATGGGTTGTCGAAACTCTCGCTGATGCGTTGCGACTGCATTCACTAACGCAGGGACAGTGTCGCTTCGTGACTCTGCAGGGCGAGCTGATCGAAAGCGACGGCACACTCTTCGCCGGCACCGTGCGAAATGAATCGGCTTTGCTGTCACGCAAAAGCGAATTGCGTCGCTTGAAGAACGAACTGAATCGCCTGGAACATGAGATCGCTCAGCGCGAACTGATGCTGCGGTCGCTGGGACAGAATATCGTCTCCACCGACGACCAGTTGGCGCAGACTCGAGCCCGCGTCAACGAGCATGTGAGCCAATCGCGAACCGCCGAACAGCTTGTGACCGAGCAGCGTCGTCAGTTGAAGGAAACTCAGCGACGCGCAGATCTGCTCGAGGCTCAGGAGCAGAAACTCGCTGAAGAAATCGCAGACCTTGTCGCGCAGATTGATAATGCCGAACAGTTACATGTGTCCGGCGAGGCATTGATGCTGCAACGTCAGGAACATATTGCGGAACTGACGGCCGAGCAAAATGACCGCCAGCATGAACTTGAAGCGATTGATCGTGATCGCAACGCGGCAAGTCTGGAACTGACACGTTCTGAAGAGCGACTGCTTGGACTTCAGGAAGCTCTGGAACGCGTTCGCGAAGATCTGCAGCAACGTTATCTGCAGCAACAGGAAGCGGATCGCCGATTAACGGCTGCCACTGAGCGGCAGCGCGATTTGTTGATTTCTCGCCTGAATGCCTCGGCAGAGATCGCTGAATTGAGTGTCGCAGATGAACGAATGGCTTCGGAAATCCATACCCGGACAACCACAAGGAACCGGCTTCGAGTCAATCGCAACGCGGCCGCGTCAGCGGAGACTCAAATTCGTGATGTTGTGCGTCAGCATCAGGCGCGACACCATGAGACCGAACTGCAGGTTCGCAGTATCGATCATCAACTGACGACGACCGCCGAACGTATTCGTGAAGAATTCCAGATCGAAGTTCGCGAAGCCGTGGCGTCAGGACGATCGGCTGTTGCGATCTGGCTGAATCGCGATGCGAACGCTGCGGGTGGTGAAGGCGAGAATGACGCAGATTCAGAACAAACAAAGATGGCATCACTGACAGCATTGCCCGAGCTTCCGCTGTTTGACGAAACGCATCAGAGCATCATCGCTGATCCTGCTCAGTTCACCGAACTGCGCGGCGAAATTGATCGACGTATCGAACGGTTGCGTCGTCAGCTAAAGAAGATCGGCAATGTTGGCACAGAAAGCCTCGATAACCTGATCGAACTGGAGACCAGATTCCAGCGTCTGCACACACAACTGACGGACCTGGAAGCGGCTCGTGATGCGTTGAGCGACATTGTGCGACGAATCAACATCGAAAGCCGCCGTATGTTTCTGGAATCGTTCGAAACGATACGCGGATTCTTCAGAGAACTGTTCCGCAAATTGTTTGGCGGTGGCGAGGCGGATCTGATTCTGGAAGATCCTGACGATGTACTGGAATGTTCGATCGATGTGGTCGCTCGTCCCCCAGGCAAAGAACTTCGCAGCATCTCGCTGTTAAGTGGTGGAGAACGAACGCTGACAGCGGTGGCTTTGCTGTTGGCGATTTTCAAGAGTCGCAGCAGCCCGTTTTGTATTCTCGACGAAGTGGATGCGGCATTGGACGACGGAAATATCGGCCGGTTTGTGAATGTGTTGCGTGAGTTCCAGCATAACACACAGTTTATCATGATCACGCACCGCAAGCCGACGATGGCAGTCACGGACGTGTTGTATGGCGTGACCATGGAAGAATCCGGGATCTCTCGCCGTCTGTCGTTGCGATTTGAAGACGTCGATGAGCACGGGAACTTTGTGGCAGCGGCAAATAAGTCGAAGGCCGCATAGCAGACGATATTTATCTGGTCTTCGGTAAAAGCCTGTCTGCCGCGAAACTTCGAAACTTCGAACCGGCAAAAACTGCTGTTTCCAGAAAATCGATATTTGGCTAAAAATTCGCCTCTGTCAGTGAAATGCGGAAGTTGCAGGCGATGCAAGTTCCGCAAGCAGGCTGTCGATTTCATCGCAACCCGACGCGTCAGCGAGGGATTGGAGGCGAAGAATGCAGGCCATTCGATCCCTCACTCACGCTTCGGGTTGCGAAAACACATGAAATCGACAGCCGTGCGAGTCGGGCTTGAAAGTCACGAATTGGCCCGCTGACGAAATCAAGGGATTTGAAACTCAGGGAAAGGAACCCGCCATGCAATTCACCCGAATAGAACAGCTTCGTGCAGTTTTTGCTGCACTCCTGACGGTCGCTTTAGCCGCATCCGCCGTCGCACAGCCCGCCACTCGTATTGGTCGGAACGACACAAATTTACAAGACCTCAATCGCCGATTGCAGCCCGGAGAACTGGGAGGGCTTGATGCACTTCCCGGAATAGTGCCTCTGGGTCCAAATGCGACACCGATAGACTACTCCAAAGTCAATAAGCAGGCACTCGCCAATCTGATGAAGGAGGCCTTCGACGAGTCTGGTCGTTTGTACTCATCGCTTGAACAGGACTATCGTCGTTATCCTCAGTTGCGACCTTTGCTGACGGATCTTTATTCGCTGCGCAGCCTGACATCGCGACTCACTCAGGATATGACTGCAGGTATTCCGCTCGAAACGATCGTGACTGACTTTCGTCGTATCGATGCTGACTGGCGAGTCCTTTCACATCGGATGGTTCAGTCGGCAGGCCTGAGTAAGACGACATTGGCCTCCGTCGATCGCCTTAACGCCATCGACAAACAAGTTGGAACGCAGTTTCAGGTTGCTCCGAGTCTGGACTATCGAGCACTGAATTCAAGGCTATCGGTCCTTGAGAGTGCGTTGTATAACATCAGCGAAGAATTGAGTTACGATTTGAATGGCACCACAAAAACAGCTCAGATCGTGAACGATTGCCGCAAGATGCAGCAGCAGATTACACGAGTTGCAGAGCTCGTGATGGATCAATATCCCTACGACCGCGTTGTCAGTGAATACAATCGGTTTGACCGAGCCTGGATATTGACTCTTGAACAACTCCGAACTGTCAATAGTCCGGTAGTCGACCGAGCCGTGAGTCGGGCGATTCAGGCTGACAGCGACATTCATGAATTGCTGTGGCTGGAAACAACATCTGACCGGGTTCAGATGAAGCAGATTGCAGATGCACTGATTCGTAATGTTGATGAATTCTACAGCCGAACGCCGCTGAAGCTTCTTCTGAGCTTCAAGAATGCCGCCGACACTCTGGCAATCGCTGACGATTTTTACGGCACGGTACTGAACCTGAAAGATAACCTCAACCGGAATGAATCCGATGAGGTTCTGATCGAAAGCTATCGTTACGTTGAAGAATACGGAGCTAAATTCACACGCACATTCAAGACGATGCAGAGCCAGCAGGGAATCGTCGTCCTGCGTCAGATCGAAGACGGAATGGCGGCACTTCGGAGCGCGCTGAATCTTGGCGGCACTGTGTCGCAGGTCGATACTCGGAGACTTTTGCCCATCGCTGCGTCACTGGAAAATCTGGCCGATCAGCTCGACTGGGATGTGAAGCATTGGGTCAACAGCGACCGTCCTGCATACCGCAACGAAGTGCTGCAAGCCAGCGCGACGTTTATGGCACGTACGCAGCGTCTGAGCAAGATGATGAATTCCACTCCGACGCTCACCGAATTGCAGCGTGAAGCTGATGGGCTGTATGTCGAATGGAAAGCGATCTACAGCTATCTCAGCCGTTGCAATACAGCGGATCGGGGATATTTGTCGCAGGCTGCTCGGGACATTATCAGTGATTTGCGAGACCTGGACTCCCAGTTGCGTCTGTAACAACGCTCACTGATTTGCACTACAATCGCAAAGGCTCGGTGATTCCTTCACCGAGCCTTTTGTCGTAACGTCTTGTGCTTGTTCCGAGGCTCCTGCCTCGAAACACACTGTTCCGGAGGCTCCTGCCTCGCAAGGTTGTCTCTGCATACCAGAGCCCAATGACACTCAATTTGGGATTATAGTAGCCATCACTCTCCGAGTGATGAATGCCAGAGGCCGCGTTTTGCGGCCTTCATCACACGAAGAGTGACGTCAACTTTATCAAAGCGAGTGTCATTGCCCTGGAGTCTGCTGCAAAGTAATCAACAGGCATTGTCAAATGAATAGTCTCACACCCATTCCCCCTCTTCGACGAAATCGTCGCATTACCGGCATGTCAGCGGTCTTGCTGCCGTTTGCTGCTCCGGGTGAAATCGACTGGCTATCATTTGAACAACATGTTGCTCGAACCTGTGACGCTGGCCTTGCGCCTGCAGTGAATATGGACACGGGCTACGTGAACCTGCTGGATGATGCAACACGCGTGGAAGTCCTGCGACGCACAAAAGCCGTGACGTCTGGCCGGATGTTCGTTGCAGGAGCGTTTGTTAAAGATTCGCCAGGCAGCAGCTTTGCACTTGATACCTATGCAACGCGCATGGACGACATTCAGCAGCACGGCGGCACGCCGGTCATCTTTCAGTCGTTTGGATTAACTCAACAGCAGGATTCGGAGATTGTCGAATCCTATCGCCAGCTGGCTAAGCGTTGCGATCGATTCATTGGTTTCGAACTGGGCACCATGTTCGCTCCATTCGGTCAGATCTACAGCGAATTCGTCTATCGCGGCCTGCTGAGTATTCCGCAATGTCTTGGAGCCAAACATTCTTCGTTGTCCCGCGAACTTGAATGGCAACGATTGGCTTGGCGTGATGAAACGCGACCGGATTTTCTGGTGCTCACTGGCAACGATCTGGCCATCGACATGGTGATGTACGGCAGTGATTATTTACTTGGGCTCAGCAGTTTCGCTCCGGATTTATTTGCGAAGCGAGACGCCGCATGGCTGGCCGGAGACGCCCAGCTTTTCCAATTGAACGATGTTTTGCAGTATCTGGGCTTTTTAGCGTTCCGAAATCCTGTGCCTGCTTACAAACATTCAGCAGCCATGTTTCTTCAGCAGCGAGGCTGGATTCGTTCCAGTTTGACCCATCCCGACAGCCCGACTCGCCCCGAAAGCGATATGCCGATCCTCGCCGACATCTTGCGGCAGTTGGCAGCGTATTGAAGCCTCCCTTTCCCCCACAGTTTTCCCGAAGGTGACCGATGCCATTTCTCTGGAAATTGTTGAGGCTTGAACGGACCCATGTGAACCTTGAGGCAGTTTTTGCGTCTGAATCAAATAGGAATTCTGAATTTTGGCCTGAATAGTGGCTGTGACCTGCGAAAATTGCGTGAGTTCGAATCCCGGATGCGATTACGAGGCGGAACAGAGCATAATCACACTTGCATCACATGAAAGCGATCGCTACTTTTCCCGCCTCAGGCATTGGCACAAGACAAAAGGGGGCGTCCATCAACAGACAACACCTTTGCTGAATTCACCTGAAACCATTCCCCTGTAGCTCAGTTGGTAGAGCAGGCGACTGTTAATCGCCTTGTCGTAGGTTCGAGTCCTACCGGGGGAGCTTGTTTTCGCCAGTCGAAAACATCAGCTAACTCAATGAATCAAAAGGACTTGGAGCAAATCGCTTCGAGTCCTTTTTTGTTGCCCCAAACAAAACCTGGGGCAAATCCGGGGCAGAGTTGAGGATGCGTTGAGTTTGCATCGCTGGTCTCGCAGCAGGTGGAATCGATAATTCAGATTCACCAATGTGAGGACTTGGCAATGGCATGGCTTGAGAATGACAAATCAGGGAACTTTCACGTTTGCTTCCGACTTGGAGAGCGAAAGTTCAAGAAGTCGCTGAAGACGAAAAACGAACGAGCGGCCGGGGCTGCATGTGCCCGGATCGAAGACAACAACCGTCTGCTCGAAATGGGGCGACTGACGATTCCCTCCGGGGCCAATGTAGCCTCATATCTCCTGTCCGATGGCAAACTGACCGGACGGCCGGAAACGCCGAATTCCGTTTCTCTCGGGAAACTCTTCTCGGAATATCGGGAGAGTCTTCCTGTTGATTCTCTGGAACCTGAAACGCTTCGTGTCGCCCGGATTCATACCGGCCACATTGAACGAGTGCTTGGTTCCCGATTCCTGCTGGAGCGTATAACCCTGCAGACGCTGCAGGAATACGTCGTCAA
>JBDNFT010000268.1:0-3396 GCA_041689695.1 Planctomycetaceae bacterium
AAACAATCAGGCATCATTCCGCTCGACAAAAAAGAGGCTTTGTTGAAGGAACTGGAGCCGCTGAGATCATACATGGCCGTGCGATTGCCGGAATCCGTTGCCGGGCAGGATGTGCCATACAATGGCCAGATGACGCTTGTCCTGCAACTGCGACGAAATGGCATGTTGGATGCATCGATTCAGGTGCGGGATCGGAATCAGATGCTGCAGTCGCCGGGGGAAGGGCTGGCTCGGATTCATGAATCAGTTGATGGCAAGCCCGTTCAGTACGTTCGGGATCTGCCGGATGAAGTGCATCGTGCGCGGGTATTGGCAACGGAATTGAAGCTGAAACGCGGCGTGCCAATCAGTCGCAGCGGTTGGCGAATTGCAGACGCTGACGATATCAGTCATCTCTTGTCCGATGCTGGTGCAGCCGTGGAATGCGGCGATCTGGTGGTTTTGTGGCACAAAGATTCTGTCAGTCGCTTTGACGTGATTGGTCGATTGACGGCCAATAATGTTCGTGTCACGGTGTCTCGCCAGCGAGATTGGTTCGGTCTGACCGGTACTTGCAAAATCGGTGAACAGGAAATCCCGCTTAAGGATTTGCTGGCCGGGATGCATGGTCGGCCGATGAATGGTCTCATGGAGATTTCTCCAGGCAAATGGGCGGCAGTAGCAGAAGAGCTGCGAAATGCCTTGCGGCGGCTGTCCGACGTCAGCATGGAAACTCGCGGGAAACTCCAGCTTGACGCTTCGGCAGTGCCCGTGGTTTTTGCGTTGGAAGCCGCTCAAATTCAGGTGGAATCTGACAAACATTGGGATAAGAGCTTAAAACGCCTGCGAGAGGCGGCTGATACCGTCTTTGAACCACCTGCGGGGTTAAATGCTCAGCTTCGCGACTATCAATTAGAAGGATTTCGCTGGTTGTGTCGCTTGTCGCACTGGGGCATCGGCGGCATTCTGGCGGACGACATGGGCCTCGGGAAAACCGTGCAGGCGTTGGCAATGCTGCTCACGCGAGTCGAATGCGGGCCGACGCTTGTCATTGCACCAACATCGCTTGGATCCAACTGGCAGCGTGAATGCGAACGCTTCACACCGTCGCTGACGCCGATTGTGTTCCGCGACATTGATCGCCTGGATCTGAAGAACCACGTCGGCGACGGTGACGTGGTGATCTGCAGCTACGGACTGGCCTTGCGCGAAGCGGATGTGCTCAAAGAGATTAAATGGGGCACGATGATTCTGGACGAAGCGCAGAATATTAAGAACAGCAACAGTAAAACGGCGGCCCAGATTCGAACGTTTCAGGCCGAATGGAAAGTCGCCCTCACCGGGACGCCAATGGAGAATCATCTGGGAGAACTCTGGAGCATTTTCCATACGGTCGCGCCGGGAGTTCTTGGCTCATGGGAACAATTCCGCAAGCGATTTGCTGCTCCGATTGAAAAGGACCGCAACAGCGACCGCCGTGAAGCGCTCGCTCGGGTGATCGCACCGTTTATTCTGCGGCGATCCAAGGGTGAAGTTCTCAAAGAATTGCCGGAACGCACCGAGACGAATCTGATGGTCGATCTGTCCGTCGAAGAACGATCGCGCTACGACCAGATGCGATTGGCCGCCGTTGCAGAGCTTGATGAAATCGGCGATGAGAGTCTGTCGCACGATCAGCGTTTCAAAGTGTTGCAGATGCTGACTCGGATGCGACAGCTCTCCTGCCATATCGGTCTTGTTGACGACAAATGGACGGGTTCTTCCGCAAAACTCGACGTCTTGATGGAGCAGCTTGAACAGTTGAAGGAACGCGGCAATCGACCGTTGATCTTCAGTCAATTTACGACGCATCTGGGACTGATTCGCGATGCCTGCGATAAGGCTGGTATCACATATCAGTACCTTGACGGCCAAACAACGCCTCCTCAGCGGCAACAGCGTGTCGAAGCGTTCCAGAACGGAGAAGGCGATGCGTTTCTGATTTCGTTGAAAGCGGGCGGCACTGGACTGAATCTTACCGCAGCCGATTATGTGATCCACATGGATCCGTGGTGGAATCCGGCCGTTGAAGATCAGGCCACCGACCGTGCGCACCGCATTGGCCAGACCAAACCGGTCAACGTTTATCGCATCATTGCGAGAGGCACGATCGAAGAACAGATTCTGCTTATGCACGAGGAAAAACGCGACCTTGTGGACGGCGTTTTGTCCGGTGCTGATGCGGCGGGCAAATTGTCGACGAAAGAACTCGCCGAGATGATTCGACTGGGCGTTGATCCGTCGATTAGCAAGTTGTGAGGTAATCAATTTTGCTGAAGGACAGGAGTGTAAATTAAATTATACATTGTACGTAAAATTCCCATGTTAACATTGAAAAGAGTGTTCACGAATCGTCACAATCGTCACAACTGAACCAATCGGAAAGTGCAGATTCAGAGGGAGTCTGTCACCGAGCCGACTGTTTATGAAAGTTGAGGAGATTGAGAGATGCGTATTTTTAGCGAACTTTGGAATGATGAAGCTGGCGTCATTATGTCAGCGGAAGCCGTTGTTCTTGGTACCGTCGGTGTCGTGGGCTTGACTGCCGGACTGAGCGTCGCTGCCAAGGCAGTGAACAGCGAGCTGCAGGATCTGGGTTTTGCGATTCGCAGCTTGGACCAAAGCTACGAAATTCCGGGGTCACATGGCTGTGGGGCTCACACAGCGGGCTCTAGCTTCAAGCAAGAGCCGGTCGAGAAATCCCTTGGCAATCCTGTGTGACATCGCTCGAAAAGCCGAAAAGGCTGACAAGGAAGAAGCGTCCAAGTCGGAGCGACTGGAAAAATAGATTCAGAAAAAGAAAGAAGCCGAACGCAAAAAGAAGAAAGAAAACGACGCCTAGTCAGCGATCAAAGGATTCAACGACAGGTTTTGCTGTTTCGCTCTCAGTCTCCCTCTCAAAGCGTTGTCAATCTCAGGCATCGCGAACCAATCTGAAAGGCTCGTCGGTTTCTCTCCCGACGAGCTTTTTTTACGTCCATGCGTTGAGCAAAGGAATTCGGAATTCAGCGTAATCGGTCCCGTCCGAATCTGGCGGCAAGCCCGGATCTGAGATATCAGGGCAGGGAAACTAGCTGCCTCCCAGCCTCCACCGTGAATGTGGACGATCAGTGGCAAGGGATGATCGGCTGATTTTTCTGAAAAAACTCCTGTTTGGCCGAAACCGTGTCAGCTTCGGCCAATTCGTCACCCCATGGGAAATCTTCCGCTTGGGACAGCGATCGACATTTGTTTTGGCACCGCGCAAATCCTTTCCGGCGATGTATAAAGTACGAAATTAGATTCTCGGCCAATCGTCTATGGAGCCCGTTCAAATGCGTATTGAACCACCAAATTCACTCCGTGAGGTATTCTCGCGAGGATTCGGATTGCGATGCC
>JBDNFT010000269.1:0-7016 GCA_041689695.1 Planctomycetaceae bacterium
CCTGCGGAGTGACTTCGCCCGAAAACCGCACCAGCATTTCCATCGCCGATTTGATAAACTCCCCGTCCTTACCGTCCACCGATATCCCCTCCATCACACCGCCTCCCTGCGGATCTCATTTCAAAACTCTGCGACGCCGACGGAAGAATAACAACCTCCAAATCTCAAAAATACCTCAACCCAGATTGCCTGTCTAATCACGCAAAACGGAATTGCACCCGGCTGAAATTCCGTTAGATTCAAGCTTCGTGAAACGGCTGGAACTTTTCACCATTTCATAGATATAGAGAATAGCAATGACATCATCTCGACTGGACCTGGCGATTGCTCAGATCCACTTTGCCCGCGAATACACAAAATTACTGATCAGCGATCTCGAACCGCCTGACTGGTTCCGTCAGCCCACGGAAGGCGTGTCGCACTTGGCATGGCAAGTCGGACATTTGGCGATGGCTCAGTACGGACTGTGTCTGTTTCGTATGCGAGGCCGCGCGGACGTGGATCTGGAACTGATGACATCGGCGTTTCGAAAGAAATTCAGCAAGGGGACAACGCCTGATCCTGACTCATCAAAAAATCCATCGCCTGCAGAAATCTGCGGCGTGCTTGATCGCGTCTACGAACAGGCGATGCTGGAACTACCGACATTCACCGACGCGATGCTCGACGAACCCGTGGACATGCCATACGCGGCGATCGCCACAAAGTTCGGCGGACTACTATTCTGCTCCCACCACGAAATGCTCCACGCCGGACAAATCGGCCTACTGCGCAGGTTGATCGGCAAAGTTCCTGTGCGATGATTCAAATAAGCTCTAAGACCCAACGGATTCGCACGGGGGAAAAACCTAGTTCAACGACAAATCATGCGCGCGAGTGCTGCCGATGCCCAGATTGGTGATGTTGTGGACGTCATAGTTTCTGGCATCCCATCAGGATGAATCGCATTGGCTGTCCGTCAGCGGGACTATTTGTCAGCGGGGCCATCCAATGCTATTGCATAAACTCGTCACCCCCCGCGTCCCGCTTCAGCGCCGCAGCAAAGACGACACTCAGGCCGATCACGTCGGATCAGTAGTACGCAACGACTACGCGAAAAATGCAGCTTTTACAGTGTTTTATATGGTTTCAGCGTTCTGAAATAGTTCAGGAAAAGCATGAAAACACATTGTTGCGGGTGTAGCTACACCCGTTCAAACGCTGTGAATTGGAATCTCAACAACCAACAAAAAAGCCCGATCACCTTTCGATGAACGGGCATGAGTGATGAATTCCGCTTGTCGAGTTCGATGCCCCTATCCCGCCTGTGCATTCAAATCACGTCTCATGCGCAGTGGCTACTTTTTCTTCTCAGACTCAATCCATGCAGTGTCAATTGTGCCAACGGCTTTCATGAGGATCATCTTCCGTTTTCCGTTGAACAACTTGATTGTCAGTTCTCGCGAGTTTGCTTGCACAAACTCAGCCAATACGAGGTTGCCTGTACCTTCCCCCCACACTCTCAGTCCGCGAGCTTCGGCAATCGGACTCAATGTGGCCACTGTGTTGTCTGGGTTCGGTCGCACAATGTGCATCACTGTTCGCGAGGCACCTATCGCAGTGCTATATGTTTTGCTGCCAACGCAAATGAATGGTATTCCATGAACGTTTAGTAGATCATTATCGGCAATCCCTCTCGTCGAAATACCCTCAATCCAAACTTTGCCTCCGGCTCCCAAAAAGTTTTTCTCATCGACTATCTGGTAAACATGTATGCAACCCGCGTCTCCCAGCTGGTCCTTGGGATTTTGCCAGACAACAAAATGTTCGCCCTCTCGTAGATTGTCCCAACCGTAGCGTCCGCCGTTGCGGCTATTCATTTTTTTGGGGGATGACAGGCAGGCGATTGCGTAACTCCGATCGGCTACCGATAACTCATTCAGCGTCGCTGCCTCTTCGTTGGTCAGCGTCTCTAAGATCGTCTTTTCATCCTCTGCAGAGGCGAGCCCAGACCAGAAAGCCAAGGTAACAAAGAGCAACAGACATGCTTGGAGTTTACGAATCATCTTTCTCGTCCTGTACGGATTCAAACTGTATTTTGCTCGCTCCAGAATCCAGAAATTTCGCCCAGTTGCGAATGCGTTTTACCATCCACAAACGCGAACAGTGAGCTTTAGCTACATTGTTTGTAACGTTCAACAATTTGCATTGTCAATCATTTGGCAGTCAAACTCAACTTCAGACCCGATTGTTCTCCCTTCGTTGACTTTGTTCCTTCGCCTCAGCACGAAAGAGTTCAGCCAAATTCCAGACGAGTCAAGTTCGACAACCGCCATCCAAACGCCTCAGGCGCGATTCTCCGCGGACGAACTGCGGGGCCATCCAAACACGTTTGGTTATTTTGGATGGCCCCAAGTTTTGCAATTTTTGAACGATCACGATTGGAAAATAACGGCGCGTTGTCAATCGCATGCGTCGTCGGTCCCGCCATCGACCACGGCTGAGTATTATGACCACACGAGGTGAATCCGTGTTCCCGCCGCAACCATCGATGGCGATGAGGGAATACGTATTATGGGCTGTCGCACCACATGATGGTCACTGGCCACGCGCGCGAAGTTGACGTTGCAACTGTTCTTCCATGCCCGCCAGTTCAGACGCATCGCTTCGCGACAATTCATCCACCGTTGACTGTGGAATCCCCAGAAGTTGTTGCAGCAGCAGAATCCGTCCCACGACTACACCTTCCTGCAGTCCCTTCGCTTCGCCTTCGCGAACGCCTTCCTGCCGTCCTTCCAGAAGCCCGTCTTCGCGGGCCTTCTGCAGTCTTGCCGCTGCATCAAGCTGGAATTTTTGGCGGGCAAAGTAGAGCCAACGTTGTGCGGGGGTTTGGCTGATCATTTCTAATACTCCTGCGGCTTCAACGATTTCTTCATCCGGAAATAGGCGTCGAATTTCGGTTTGACTCAGTTGTTCTGCGTTGCGCAGAAAATACGCCCAACGTTCCGCTGGCGATGAATTGTACACATTCTCGGCACTCAACCGGAGTTTTGACAATTCCAAAAGATGAATTTGCAGGTCGTCTGTCAGAATTGAACCCGTCTTTTCACGCAGTCGAAAGTCCAGGTGCAGCCCCGGAACCTGCGGAAACATGGCCTGAGTCAGCACACAGATACTGATGGCGGGCCGGAGTTCCGGGTAGCCTTCGCCTTCCCTCAACTGGCCGATGTACAGGCATGACGCATAGTACACCAGACGCTGCGACATTCCGGCGGGCAGCGTTGTCTGCATTTCAATGTTCAGCAGACGACCATGCTCATCAGTCGCCAGAATGTCGAGAACTGAAAGTTTGTCGTCTTCGAAATCCTTCTCCAGAAAAGGATTCAGGATCTCGACATGCGTGATTCTCGGCTGATCGACCAGAATCGAATTCAGAAAATGGATTGTCACACCGGTATGCTCAGGACTTCCCAGCATCAGCTTGAATGCGAAATCCACCAGCGGGCTGATGCCGATTGCCATGTTGCTCTCACCACAGATTCTTCGCCGCCACCATCAACGGCTCGCCAGTCCACCATGAACTCACCGCAGTGTATCAGCCGCATGCGGCAGCGGAAACGCGAACCCCGCACAGGCAGAAGATTACTTCATGCCTGAGCCGCTGTGCGATTTGTTCTGCGGCGACAGTCAGTGGATTCATCCCATTGACTCTTGTTGCTGCGTCGTGTCGTGTTTTTCAACGCAAGGGCGCTAAGGCGCAAGGGCGCTAAGGCGCAAGGTCGCAAAGTTGAGTTGCAGACATGCCAACGCATTTTCACTGATGCACTGCCGCTTCCTTTGCATCTTTGCGCCCCTGCGCCTTTGCGTTAAAAACTTCCCAAAACCAAAACTGCGGTGCGGAAACTGCGGTGCGGGGAAACTGCGGGGCCATCCAAACACGTTTGGTTATTTTGGATGGCCCCGACACTAAATGAAAGGTCTTTGGAAATCTCAGGTTGATCCCAGTTCGGGCACATCGATTTCCAATTCTGTGCCATCCGGCAGCCCATCAAGCTGAGCGTGGATCTGACCACAATATCGCCAGTAATCGGCAACCGAAACGACATGGATATTTGCGATGTCGAACTCACCGTCCAGCACCGGCAGCGTTTTGAAACCATAACACTGGCCGCCACCAAGCGTCTTTCCAGCAGCCACGGTGTCATCGGTCAGGCTCATCAGGAACCAATCATCAGCGTCGTTGGATTCTTCGAGTATTTCCAGAAATTCTTCTTCGCTCGATGCGACTTCCGCTAGTTCGCCGTCGCTGATGTTCAGCCAGTTTACGGAGCCAAGTTCATCGACAAAGAACAGATCACCGAAGCGATTCATCAGCCATGGAGCGACTTCCATGTCGTCTTCCAGCAGCCATTCCCATGAACCAAGCAGTTCCTTCCAGTCGAATCCGGAATGGTCAATTAAATAGTCTTCGGTATTCATTGGCGATGTGTTCCCCTACAGAAAAAAACGTTGTTGACAACCGGATTATATACAGTCGGGCGATTCAAAATGTAGCCATCACGCTCTGCGTGATGAGCCCTCGTTCTTTTGCATTCAGGTATCATAGCCAGCTGCCATTGTCAGTCGCCACTGGCGGCTGCGGAACTTCCAATCGGACAACTCGCCCCGCCATCGCAACACCGACACTCAAAGGCTCGTCTCGACGGAGCGAGACGGCTACATTTACTGAATTCCCAGCAAGTAGCTCAGATTCGTTGGCGAAGGTGGCCCGAACCGTGGTTCCAGCGAAACGCCGACGCCGACGTTGCTTTTGCTGAAATCCACGCCCAGCCCGAAGTGCAGAATCCAGTCGAGGCCAACTCGCGACACCGTAACCGACGTACCCCGGGCTTCACCCTCAGCCACATCGTATGCGCAGGATGCGGTCGATATCCATTTTGGACTCATCTGATAACTGTAACTGCCGATCAGCGTCTGGCTATCCAGATAATCGCCCGCCTTCACCTGGCGATATCCCAGATAAACGCTGCCACGCAGGCTTCGTTGACTCAGAACCCCGACGCTCCACAAATTCTGAGCATTCTCGAACAGATCCCAGTTGGCATCCGCCAGTACGCTGGTGCGGTCGCTGAGGTTCCAGCGATAGTGATTAAACAACAGGCCAAAATCCTGGCCAAAGTTGTCGCGTTCAGCTTTCGGAAAGTACGCTGCACCGTTTTCCCACGTTATCCAGTCACGAATTCGCGGGGCATTAGCCGGGCCGACTTTCGTCTGCAGGCGATTGCGGAAACTGAGTCGCAACGCTTGAAAGTTGTCCGCAACTTCATGATACGGAGCACTCGTCCACAGGCCAGCTCCATTCCTCAACGCATAGTTACGAGGATTGAATTCTGCCGGAACCACGCCTGGGAAAATCTGCGTCGTATATCGGGCTCGAAAACGTTCCTGTGAGTTGTCATCAATCTCGTTGTATTGAGCAATCTGGTTCAGACCCTGCGACGATTGAGTATATGCGTATTCCAGCAGAGTGTCGTGTTTATGAGCCAGTCCATTGAGATTGAAAATATCGCTGCGGACAAAAGGGAACACTCGCGTTGCAGTGACGCGAGCTCTGACACCGGTATTCATCAGATAGCGATTGACGCTGTCACTGGTGAATCCCTGCTGCCAGTACGCGGCTTCACCCATGACGAAGGGTTCCAGATTGATTGGACCCACCATCAACGGTGCCGTCAATTCATGCCGCGTCATCGCGACAAGCCCTGACGCATCTGTATTGTACGTCATACCCAACGGTGTATACGGATCATTAATATCTGTCGGTGGCCGAAGCTGTTGTGTATCCGCATATCCCGCGCTGGAATGACTGCTCCAATAGAGCAGACCATTAAACAGCGGCTTCGAAAAGCTGTACAAATCCGCTCGCGGAAGCCAGTCCGTTGTCGCTTCGAAACCGTTGAGATCTGTACGGCCCCACAACATGGCAGAGTATGCCCCCATGTCCTGACGAGCCCCAAGCACCGTTTCGACATCTTTATCGGTATCGAAGAGGACTTCGTTGTATTGTTCCAGATAGTTGCGATCTGACAAATAGCCGATTTCACCAAAGACCAGTGCATCGCCGGGAAGATTCTGACGATGGCGGAAAGTGATTTCTCCACGATTGCGACTTTCCGGCACCAGATGACGACGGTCAAATCCAAGGTTATCGTTACCGCCGTCGCGTTGATACATGCCAATACCTTTGCCCTGATAAGAGCCAAGGCCATTTGCCCCGTTGTAATCGACAGCCGTGCCGATGCCGGGACCGCGTTTAGACATGTAGTTGGCCAGCAGATCCCATTCCATGCCGGGCATCTTGGGAAGCCCAAACAGGCGATTCATATTCCAGACTGTCTTCGCTTGCACGCCGAAAATATTATCGCTGGTCACGATCGCTCTGCGAAGCGGGATGCCTGGATCTTCTGCCGGACCGCTGATCTTGGGAAGGAAGAACACCGGAGTGTCACCGACCACAAATTTATTGTTATGACTTGTGACCCATGTCGATTGCTTCATCACCGGTTGACCGGTAAACGGATCGGTCCCGGAAAACAACCCCGGGCCCGGGGCGACAAAGATATCGCTGGCTTCGATGCGATATCCCGGTTCGCCGTAAGGACTTGTCGTGGCCCAGGCGTTTTGAGCGTGAAAACGATCCTGACTCAGCATTCGCATGCGTTTTGCTCGCACTCGAAAATCACTGCCCGCCGTCGGCAGGAAGGCTCGCAGTTCGGCATTCAGCATCAAGGCTCGGTTGGAATTCGCGTCGAAGAAAGCGTGAGTCGCGTGGATCACGTTCTTTTGTTGTCGAATGACGATATTTCCTTCCATGTAGACTTGCAGCTTCGATTCGCTTGGCTGCACAACCTGACCACCAGCTTCCAGCGCCGGACCTTCACCAGCCTGTGTCCAGACAACGACGCGATCAGCAGACAAGTCGATCACGCCCGGCGAGACTTCTTCTCCGCCAAACGGAACTTCCAGTCCCTCAACAA
>JBDNFT010000270.1:0-7152 GCA_041689695.1 Planctomycetaceae bacterium
GGCTCGTTGTTCGTCGCTCAATCTGGCCACGTCGGGATGGTAGTTTGGTCAGGTGCGGCATTCCGGACCTGTTCTGCCAACTTGGAGATCGGAAAGTCGCTTGCGGAAATCTTGATCGCGCAGAATACCAAACGAAGTTCGTGAACGCCGTGCAGAAGCTTCGTCTCAAACAAAAACAGCCTGCGGCTTCATCATGAAGCGGCAGGCTGTTGGCATTGATGCGGTTCATGGTTGGCACAGCCTCATGCTCTTCAGTTTCATGGCCTCTTGAAGGAGCCAGAACGCCCACTAGGTAGCGATCCCGAACTGACCGCTCTGTCAGCTCTTCAGATTCGCCTCCTGCAGGCCCCAGAAGGTCGCCGATGACCATCCGTTCCAGCTCCGCTCGCAGTTGAGTCTGAGATGGAGGAGCATCATTTGAAATTGAGGACATTGATACTTAACCCGTCGAAAGACCAAAACTACTTCCCTGGCACCGGCAGCAGCTTCGCATGATTCCCACGAAGCCATGAGTTAACCTCAGACCGCAACTGCTTTGCAAATTCCTGCAACTAGGCAGCATCACGATCCGTTGCCGCCCCAGCCATGTCGTACTCAACCGTGTTTCGTTTCACACGGCAGGCTTCCAGATAATCCGCGTCTGCCTTGCGATTGCTACCCAGAATCAACGGCAGCACAGACAGCGTTCGCTGATGAGCCGCATTGCGTTCCGGCCTGTAACCGGATGCAAACATCAGGATCGTGCAGAGTTTCAAAGCCGCATTGTAGGCAATTCCAAACTGCCAGTCGGCGGAGATGCGTCCCTGAGCATCCAGCAGATCACGATCAACGATCGACAAGAGTCCGGCAATTTCCTGGGCGCTAGTCTGATGCGGACGAATCCAACCGTTCTTTTCCCATTGCTGCAAGCTCATCCGCATCTCCGATCACGAAGAGCTTCGGAGCCAACAGAACGGTCGAAACAAAATGATCTCCCGCCTGACTGCGCTTTGAAAACTCTGCCTCCGTCATCACGCTGGGATTCAGTTCTCTGCCGACTGTCTGAGGCACTCCGGACAACCGGCCTGCCAGCGTCCGCAGTGAAATCGAACCGATCACCATCAGATCGATATCGCTCTCCGCCGTTTCGCTGCCTTCGGCCACTGAACCGAACACAAATGCCATACGAACGGACTCTTTGCCAAGTGCCTCGCGGAGCACATCGACCAACCCGTTGGTTTTCAAGACCAGACTGCGAATCTCCGGGAACAACGGATGATTGCTGTTGGCATGGTAATAGGTACGATTGCCGCTCACCCGAGTTTGCACCAAGCCTAGCAAATCCAGTTTCTTCAGTTCCTGACGCACCGTTGAAACTGCAAACCCTGTCTGCCGCTCCAACTCGCGAACGTGCAGCTCCTCTGCGTTCAAGCCGAACAGTAGCCGGAACAACTCCGCCCTGACACCCGACGACAGCAATAAAGAAAGCGTGCTCATAATGAGCGGTTATACCTCGCAATTGTGCGGTTTGACAGGTCATTCTTCGGCAATTCACGATGAAGCCAATGCTCAGGTTCAGGTTGTACCGGCAAGTGCATGAATCCGCAGAATTCTGACAACCGCCGCTGCTAAGGTCCAGTAAGACCGATCGATCAACGAAACACTGGCGGCTCGCACAATTGCTCAATGCTTTTTCCGGCGTCGCCACACAGTTGGATTCACTCGCGAAGCGTTTCCCGATTGACGACCTTTCCAAACGCCTCAAACCGAAGTTGACAAAGTGCCCTCCATTTTCTTGTCAGCATTGCGATCATTCGGTCCGACATTCCGTTCCTGAGTGTCTCGGATGCGTTGGGTGTGAATACTCCCGAATTACATTCACAGCGATTGCACCATTCTGTTATCAATTCAGGTGAAGCGTGCATAATGAATTCTCCTAAATCGAAACGCACACTACTGGAGACACGCCACTTCCAGGAACAAAGTCAGTCAAAATATAAACACGGGATACCGTCAGTTCAGCACGACAGTTAAAATTCGTGCGTGCCCAAGCTCGTCTCGACAGTTAAAACTGGCGTCTCCCCCCAAGCTCGTCTCTAAGTCCTGGATTGATGATATGCGAGTACCGTGCCCTTTGATGCTTGCTTTGCTGCTGCTCTATTCGCCAGTTCTGGCGGATGAAAGGCCGAGGATGAATTTCGTGTTTGTCCTGATCGATGATCTCGGCTGGGCAGATCTGTCGTGCTATGGCAGTTCATTTCACGAAACACCGCATCTCGACGAACTGGCAAAATCTGGTGTGCGTTTTACTCAAGCCTACGCGGCGTGTCCGGTGTGCTCACCGACGCGGGCCAGCATCATGACGGGCCGTCATCCTGTTCGCGTCAACATCACAGACTGGATTCCGGGGCAAACAGCGAAGCGTGATGCCCAACATCGATTTCTTCAAATTGAAGATCGTGGTGAGTTGCCTCTGGAAGAACTTACCGTCGCCGAAATCCTGCAGGCTGCCGGATATCAGACATTCTTTGCCGGAAAATGGCATCTGGGTGGCGACGGATTTCTGCCAACAGATCAGGGGTTCGACGTCAATCTTGGTGGTGGTCACTGGGGACAGCCGCCTGCAGGTTATTTTGCACCGTGGAAGAATAAATATCTCCAGGAGCAACACGAAGGTGAATACATTACGGAACGACTGACTGAGGAATCTGTTTCTTTTCTGAAAAGCCGCGATCCGTCGCGACCGTTTCTACTATTCCTGTCGCATTACGACGTCCACACGCCGATCCACAAAGACGATAAGCACTTCGATCACTTTAAAGAGAAACGTTTAAAGTTAAATAGCCCACCGATGCCTATCAAAGAGCGACGTGGCGTCTCAAAGGCACGACAGGATAACGCGGAGTATGCGTCCATGGTTTCCGCCATTGACGACAGCGTTGGTCAGGTGGCTGCGGCGATTCGCGATCTGGGTTTGGAAGATTCCACAACCATCATTTTCACTTCCGATAATGGAGGCTTGTGTACTCTTCGTAAGGAAGGTCCGACCTGCAACCTGCCGTTGCGATCCGGCAAAGGCTGGCTCTACGAAGGCGGTATTCGCGTGCCTTTAATCGTGCGTGTTCCAGGAAAGTCAACGACAGGCAACGCATGTGATCAACCGGTGTTGAGTACAGATTTCCTTCCGACAATCCTGGAACTTGCTGATGTTGATCCACCGGCGGATGTGACATTAGACGGCGAGAGCTTCACTGCTGCACTGTCCGGCAATATGCTAAATCAGTCTCGCCCATTGGCGTGGCACTATCCACATTATCATGGTTCAGAATGGACACCCGGGGCGGCGATGCGGGTCGGGGATTGGAAGATGATTGAGTTCTACGAATTTGGCGATGCTGAATTGTACAACCTTGCAACCGATTCTGGTGAACTCAAAAATCTAGCCACGGAATCACCGAGACAACTCGCGTTGATGCGTCAACAACTCCGTAATTGGCAGGACAACATGCACGCTCAGATGCCGCAGGAAAACCCGGAGTTCAAGGCCAAAGGAGTCAAGTGAAGTGATACGCTGCTGTGCGTTTCCGTAGGACGGGTCTCCAGACCCGTCCTGATATGCAGCTCACTTCTAAAGTAACTCAATTTAGAACCAAACGTGTCAGGACGGGACTGGCGTCCCGTCCTACAGTCATTGCAAACTCCGTTTGCTACCTCCAGATTGGAAGAATTGGAATCGCGGTCTCCCTGGTTGGTTCTTCCGGCACCATGGCAAGCTTGATCCACTGCAACAAAGCTGGCAGGCCATGTCCTGTGGAGGCTGAAACCATAATCCTTGGCAACGCCCCAAACGGAGTCGATGCACACAAAGATACGGTCGCTTCCGTTTCCAGGTCGCATTTATTTCGAACGACAACCGTGTGTTTTGGCAGATTGCTGGGCATCAAACGTTCGATCGATGCCTGGGATTCGGGGCGATCATCAACCACCAGACACAACACGTCACCTTCTGACGCCGCGAGATAGGATTGCTGAATTCCGAGCGATTCGATTTGCCCAGCGTCACCTTCCAGACGAATGCCGGCAGTATCGACAAAACGGAACGCCCAGCCATCGATCACAGTATCGACTTCCACAATATCACGCGTCGTCCCCGGCTGATCAAAGACGATCGACCGTTCCATTCCGGCAATGGCATTTAGCAACGAAGACTTGCCGACGTTTGGAGCACCCGCCAAGACAACTCGCCACGGTTCGGTCAAATGATCGACGACGTTCTGCCATCGTACCAATCGCTGTCGTATAACGGCGACCGCAGCAGAAGCAGCGTCGGCGGATTTCAGTTGCGCCAAATCATCGCATAAAGAATTTGTCGCCTGAGAAAGAATCAGTCCGGCGAGCTTGCGGCTGCGAGCTGTTGGCAAACGCCGTTCGACTTCTCGTTCGATTTGCTCCTGAATTGTCGATGAATGTTGTCCATCGCCAGTTACGTCTTCGGTCGCTCCGGCCTCTTGCAAATCATTGCGGATGCAGTCGATGGCAATCCTGCCGCCGTGACATTGAATCTCAAATGTGCTCTGCGAAGTACGCACAATGATAAGATCTTCACCATTCCAGCGGCCGTAGTAAATCCGCCCCACAGACATTCCGTGGTCAGCAGCAGCAGGTTGATCCGCAGACGAACCAGACAGGATTTTGCGTCGCAGCCAAATCGCAGCCTGGTCACTTCCGGAAGTCAATTGAATCACCGCGACGGCACCCGGCCCCGGCGCAGTGACGACTTGAAGTCTGCATCCGAGTAGTGCAGCGTTTTGTTCTGTTGATACCACAATGTTAAGCTCCACGAATCAAAAGCAGCGGCAGATTCTGCCGCATACTGCCATTCAAAATCACCAGTCGAAAACCGAATGCTCCCGCGCACTTCAGCACAACCGGCATTGTTGCATAAAGTGCGGATAGATTTCCCGATCGGCACCCAGTGAGTCTCAAGAAAAGTCCACGAAACCGTCCACTGGCGATTTCTGCTCCAGCCTGACACAGACCGATGCCGATCTTTCGAATACGATCGGCCCAGCGCGATTATGTTATTCGTGCGCATTAGCCACCACGATCGTCCTTTCTGTTGATTCCATCACATTTTGACCAGGAATGGTCATGACCCGACCGTCGGACACTGCTACACCGAGGTCACTGCCAGCAAGATTTCTTGGCTGGACAGTGGCGACGGTGGCCTCACGGCCACGGCTGATGCTGATGTTTTCGCTGCTTTTGGCGTGTACGTCAGTTGGCGTGACGGTGATCCAGCTTGAGATTCGTACCAGTCGTACTGATCTGATGAATCCGGCCAGTCCGTTCGCCGCTCGATGGAAACAGTATTCAGAAACATTCGCTGCTGACAAAGACCTGATGGTCGTGATCGAAACGCCTTCGCCAAATGCAACCGTTATCAAACGGGTCATCGATGATCTCGGCGACAGACTGCGACGCGAACCTGAATACTTCGGAAACGTCCAATCCAGCGTCAATCTGAACGCCATGCGCAGAAAAGCGCTGCAGTTCCTTTCGGCTCAGGATCTCCAGAAAACAGCGTCACGCGTCAACAACTACAATACCGTGGTTCGCGACCAAAACTGGAGCTATGTCCGCGCGGAAAATCTGGCGTCGTCTCTTCGAAAGACTCTCGTCGCCAAGCAAAAGGACGGAGTTGTTCCAGACGCGACCTACAAATCTATCAAGCGTCTGGGCGATAGTCTCTCGACGTTTATGGAACACTCGCTGCAATCGACGAACGCCGAAACACAATCGTTCATGCCACCGCTGCCAGAGCTGATGGACGTCGCGTCAGACCAGAAACTCACAGACGACGCCACGGCCTATGTTCTGAATGACGACAATACGGTCGGAGTTCTGCAAGTCGCCGCCCTGCCTCAGAAGAATGAAACTGACGGCACAAAAATTGTGATCTCACGGTTACAGGAACACATTGCGGCAGTTCAGACGGAACGTCAAGCCGACTATCCAGACCTAAAGATTTCGCTCACCGGCACACCCGCCCTTGAACATGCCGAAATGCACAGTACATCCGTGGACATGCGGAATGCTGGCATCGTCGCTTTCTTCGCTGTCGGTGGTATGTTGCTGCTTGCCTTTCGAGGCATCCGGCATCCGATGTTGGCGTTGCTCACGTTGATTGTTTCACTTGCCTGGACATTCGGTGCTGCAACGTTGGTCGTTGGCCATCTGAATATCATCAGTGTCTGTTTCTCAATCTTTCTAATTGGTCTTGGCATCGATTATTCAGTGTCGTTCATCAATGGCTATCTGGCTTACCGCCAGGAGTTGCTGGAGTTGCCGGAGGCTCTGCGCGAGACAGCAGAAACAACGGGCAAGGGAATTCTAACCTCGTCTATCATCACGGCCCTGGCATTTGCGACGGCACTCGTCACTGGCTTCCCCGGCCTCGCCGAATTGGGTGTGATTTCAGCCATGGGCGTGCTGATCTGCGCTTTGACAACGTTTCTGTTTCTCCCTGCACTGATAACGCTGTCTGACGAAGGCGTGGAAGCTGATCAGCTACCACAACCGTTTTCGGCTCCCATGCTGCGAAAAGCGGTGGTCGCCTGGCCGGTCGTTTCTATCTCAGTCTGCGCCGTGACATTGGCCTTCTTTGGTTTTATGGCGTTTCGGTACTCCGACGGCACAATTACTTCGCGACTCCACTACGATTCGAATCTGCTTGCTCTGCAGGATCCTGACATCGACGCCGTTAAAGCTGAACGTCGACTTTCAGAGTCCGGAACCGAAACTGTACTCTACGCTGTAGCTGTGGCTCCCAAGTGGGAAGACGCGATTTCTTTGCGAAATCGATTCCTGACTCTGCCTTCCGTCGCTCGCGTCAGCGATGCGGCCAGCAAGTTGCCGGAGACCGCTGATCCGCGAACGATGCAGATCATTCAGCAGTTGCAGCAAACGGCAGCCAGCATTCCGAACAGAACTCCATCAATTAGCGCAGCCGATCACAACGCCGTCGGAAGAGAAGTCGAAGCACTGTTCGCCGCAGTGAGCAAGTCGAAAAACCCAACGGCTCAGGCCGCTGCAAAATCGCTCGACAAATTCCTGGAAGATCTTTCGAAGACTCCCGGTCGGCGATCCAGCGACATTCTCAGCGCCTACAAC
>JBDNFT010000271.1:0-5821 GCA_041689695.1 Planctomycetaceae bacterium
AAGTGCTGGCAAACTACCCTGCTGAAATAGATGCACTGTCTCCTTGCCGAGCTGAAAATAATCGTGCTGTTCCAGAAACTGCAACGTCTCCGCATGAGTCGCATCGCTCGTCATGATCAACCACGGAATAAGGGCGTTGTGTCGCTGGCGTCGCGCGAGAATCTGTTCAGCAAAAATCTGAAACAATGTGCGTTCTGATTTCGGCCCGATTGGAAACATGCCTTTGGGATGTTCAAAGCCCAGCCGACTTCCCTGTCCGCCAGCAACTGTGATCACAGCCACGTGACCATTCTGCAATTCGCGTTCGCCAGCAGTCGCGGCCTGCTTCCAGCTTTCAACGTCCGCGGCAGTCTGAGGCTGTTCGATAACGCTATCAGGCTTCTGTGCAGATTCAATGCGAGTCGTAGCATCCAGCGGCGAATCATCGCTTTTGGACGACTGCCAGATCGCTCTCAGCATCTTCAAGTCAGTACTGGAGATCTGACTGAGCAGAGATTTCTTTTCGGCGTCTGAGATTGCATCCCAGAATTTTAGAATGTGAACTTGCGACGCATCATCAAGTTGCTGGCGGAGATCTGCAGGAATGGAATTCATAGCGGTTTGTTGTCTGAGTAGTCAATTAACGGTATTCGGACGCGATAGATAATGTGTGAAGATTTCAAGGATGTGTTGATTTCGTGGGTTTTCACAAGTTAAATCGACAGGTCTGTACACGAGGCATTGTAGCAACCGGAAGCGGTAAGCAAACCAAAGAAGGCGTGTCGCGGCATCAATCCGCACTTCGCTAAGTGGACATTCCATTCAAGTTACAAAAATTCTAAACTGTGGCAGGAAATCAACAATGGTCTGGTGGAGTGGCGTTTCTTCTCACACCGTTTAAAAAATGACAACGAATGGCTCGAAGTCGCCGTTTACAACCGGATCAAAGACTGGCACTGCTGCGGCAGAGGCTGCAGGATCTGTCGTCGGATGCTATGACTGCAGAATTGCGATCCGCTTTGGGTGATGAATCAAATTTCGTTGTTGAACAGGTTGCGAAAATCATTCAGGAACACGCGTTCTGCGACTTGGTTCCGGATCTGCTGTCAGCCTACCATCGCTTTCTGTCTGACGGTGCCGAATGTGACAAAGGTTGCCGAGCGAAACTGGCGGTTGTGGAAGCACTTTTACCGCTCGACTTTGAAGACCCGGATTTCTGGCTCGCTGGTATGAAGTACCGCCAGCAGGAGCCCGTTTGGAGCGGATCGATTGATACCGCAGTCGATATCCGAGGCGTCTGTGCCTTTGGGCTTGTTCGATCACGTCTCGTGGCGCCTTCTGATTTATTGATTGCTCTGACTGACATGCTGGCTGATTCCGAATTCAGCGTGCGGTCTCATGCGGCGCGAGCTATCGCGGCGGCGGGTCTGCCAGGTTGCGCTGCGCTATTGCGACTGAAAGCCTCCATCGGCGATGCGAACAGCGAAGTGCTCGGAGCCTGCTTCACGGGCCTGCTGGAACTGGACGCCAGTCGCCATGTGGAATTCGTCGCCAGCTTCCTGCGTTTGCATTCCGACGTCGCGATCGAAGCCGCGCTTGCGCTGGGCAGCTCGCGAAATCGTGACGCCGCCATGTTGCTGCTGAAAGCCTGTGAACGCTGCTCGTCCGATCAGACGGAGCCGTTCTGGATCAGCCTTGGACTTTCGCGTCAGCCGGAAGCCGTGGAATTCCTGATCTCTCGCATCACCACAGCCAGGCCTGATGCTGTTCAAGCGATTCGAGCGCTCGCACCCATTCGCCTGTACGACGACATCGCGGCGAAGGTCCTTGCCGCCGTCCAAACTTCGGGAAGCAGAGAACTTGCAACTGTCCACAGAAGCGAATTTCAGAAATAGCCGAGCTTGTTTTCCCGAGATCGGTGACCGCACCTGACTGCATTGATTCTTTCCGATTGGCTTTCGACCGATCGTCTGTCCGTCTATGATTCTGCAATCAATTCAATGGCGGTGGCATACGGAACGACATTGATGGGTGGTGGTCAAAATTATCCGGCAAGACAACGCAAACTGAAAGCTCTGTAAAGCACCGCGATGGCCAAGAAAAAATCAAAAAAACAGGATCTAACTGCCCCGGAAAACTTGCAGGATATGCAGGCGATCTTCGAAGAAATGGGGCTGCCACAGGGTGACCCGGAATCCATGGCCTTGCTGCAGCAACTCCTGCAAAACTCCGGCATGAACCTCAGCGAACTATTTGCCACGATGCTGCCCGTGCTGGAAGAAACCGGGGTAATGGACAAAATTGAGTTAGTTCGACCGAAGGCAAAGAAATCCGGCGGTAAATCGAAATCATTAAAATTAAAGAAGAAGATCGGCGGACCATCAGACGATCTGGATGAACTCGTCGAAGATGCTCTTGCGCAACGATCGCCGAAGAAGACACTCGAGATGCTTGAAAGCGTACTCAAGCTGGGTGAGCAGCAACTGGCGGCTGAGTTTCGCGATCACGTCGGGATGTTTTGGATCCTCGCGGAAACGAGACCTTATATGCGAGCTCGTCTTGCTCTCGTCAATTTTCTGATTGCACAAGGGCAACACGAAGACGCTATTGGCCACATGCAGGAAATGCTGCGACTGAATCCCTGCGACAATCAGGGTGTTCGTTGGCTGTTGCTCGAATGGTACTGCAACATGAACTGGATGGATAAAGCCTGGCCATTGCTTGACGAGTACAAGGACGAGGTCACTCCATTCATCGCGCTGACTCGCGTTTGTCTGGAGTTTCAAAAGTACGGCCCCAGCGAGGCATTGGCGTCAAGGCTGCAGAATCAGTTGGAACAAAATCCCTATATCGCGGCGAAGCTGCTTGATCAGGACAGTGTCAGTCCCTACGCGATCGAGTCGTTCGAGGAAGGCGACGAAGATGAGGCCGATGCGTATTGTCAATGTTTCCGCGCGTTGTGGAAATCGACACCAGAGGCACTTCCATGGCTGAATTCTGTGTACCGCGAACTCGCACCGCCGGATCCGGAATTATCACCGGAGGATATTGCGGACCTTCTAGCCGAAGACCTTGAAGAAGTAAAATCGTTGCCCTCAAAAAATGAAGTCTGGTTTTGCGACATCGATATTCTGGATGAAAACGACCATAGTCAGAATCTGGAAATCGATTGGAACAGCGACGTTGCTCACCAGGATTGGTTGATGTCGCTCATCAACGAAGTGACCAACGAGGCCATACATATTTCACCTGGAGAATTCCCACTGAATGCTGACAGCGTTTTGTGCGAACTCTGCGAGGGGATGTCCGACCCGGATTCCGGCAGCCCAAGACGCCCGAAGACAATTCGAATTATTGACGCAGAGCTTGGCCAGCGAATCCGTCAGCCACTTAAAAAGTTGAAGATTGACGTTGAGATTGCAGACGAACTTCCGGAGCTGGTGCAGTTTCTTCGTAACCAAAGATTCAATCCGGAAGCAACACCGTTTCCTCTCGAAGAGATCCTTGAATTACTTCAGAGTGATGAACAAATCTGGGAAGTCGACTGGAGAACTGTCGATACATGGGTTCCCGATCCTGAAAGCCAGCAGCCCATCCAGCCCTGGATGATCCTTGTGGGTACACCAGCAGATGGGACGATTCGCGGGCAGCAATTGTCGATGACGGCACCAACGGAAAACATGATTGCTCGAGTCATTGCAGACTCGATCCTGACCCCGATGCACGGAGAAGTTGCTCGACCGACGATTCTTATCGTCCGCCAACTGAGCAATCGTTTCCAAATCGAGAATACGGCAGATGCCATTGGATGCGACGTGATTGTGCAGGAATGTCGATTCCTGGATCATGTGCATAAGACGCTGCAGGAACATAATGTTGGCAGTGCTCCTGCGTTTGGAGCGCTTATTCAGCAGCCGGATGTGACAGCAGATTTGATGGGTGATTTTTTCAAGGCTTCGGCAGAATACTACAAGTCAAGGATTTATACCCGAGTCAAACCTCAACTTACGGTGGAAATCTCCTGTCCAGAGCTGATGGAAAAAAAGTTTGTCGCCGTCACCATGGGGCAGATGGGGCAGGAAATCGGCATCATGTTTTTCGACGACCCAAAGACTGTGCGTTTGATGTTCAAATCCGAACATGAAGATCCGGAACAGAATGCGAAGATGGTGACAGGGATGAGTTATTCGATTGACACTCAGGACACTTTGCATCCCGCCGATGTCGCGGCTGCGGAGCAGTTCGGCTGGCCAGTTCCGTCGTCCGAAACGTGGCCCAGTTTGTACTACATTAAAAATGGTAAGCCACGTTCAGTGGATGCTGAGGAATTGAGGTTCGCAACCGTCGCCATGCAAGCGACGCTGCAGATGTTATCTGGAAATCAGAAGTCGGTCGAGCTTGCGATCGAACTGTATGATCGCACCGTCAAGGTCAATGCCAGGAAGGTACTGGTGAATTAGTTCAAGGTGAATGTCGTGACTGCAGTCAGCGTCACCAACTGCTGAGGCGAGCGGCAGGAAAGGAATTACCAACATCAAAGCCTGCACTCGGGCGACTACCTGGGATCGACCCTGTTGAAGGATGCAGATCCGGGACAGATCTGCCTGCGTAGTTCGACCTCTCCCAGGTCGAATTCCTTTCACACCGAGAGATCTGCTGGTAGAACTGATTCTGTCCCTCGCCTCGCCTCGGCGGCGTTGCGTAGCAATTTTGTTTTGGCAATGACATACTACAAATTCCACCACGCAGCGTGTCCGGTTGCAATGCAGATCGGTCAGGCTAAAGATTCACGGTCCCCCTCTTTCAGGAGCAAGTTCATGCCCACCAGTGTCGCAGCAAAACCGGCCACAGCCCCGACGATTCGTCAGACAGGTATCCTGATTGGCGACGAATTTCGCCCCTCGGTCAGTGGTAAGACCTTTGAGACCGTAAATCCTGCCACAGAAGAAGTCATCTGCGAAGTTGCAGAAGGTGATGCCGCGGATGTGGATCTCGCGGTTTACGCGGCTCGAGCTGCCTTTGAAACCGGACCATGGTCTCGGATGGATGCGCGCGACCGCGGCCGACTGATGCATAAGTTGGCAGACCTCGCTGAACGCCACCTTGATGAACTCGCCGCTTTGGAAACACTTGACAACGGCAAACCGATTAACGATTCGCGTGCCGCTGACCTGCCACTCGCGATCGATTGCCTGAGATACTATGCCGGCTGGGCCGACAAGATTCAGGGAAACACCATTCCAATTCGTGGCGACTATTTTTGCTACACGCGGCGCGAGCCAATCGGAGTCTGCGGCCAGATTATTCCCTGGAATTTTCCACTACTGATGGTCGCATGGAAATGGGGTCCGGCTCTGGCGACCGGAAATACGATCGTGATGAAGCCGGCAGAACAGACGCCGCTCAGTTGTCTGCGACTGGCCGAACTTGCATTGGAGGCGGGCTTTCCGCCAGGCGTCATCAATGTGGTTCCGGGATATGGTCCAACCGCCGGCGCGGCGTTGGTGAAACATCCGCAGGTCGACAAAATTGCATTCACGGGTGAAGGCCTGACTGCCAAAATCATTATGCGAGATGCGTCAGAGACTCTGAAACGACTCACGTTTGAACTCGGCGGCAAAAGCCCCAACATCGTGTTTGCTGACGCCGATCTGGACGCTGCTGCCGCTGGTGCAGAACTTGGTTTGTTCTTTAACCAGGGTCAGTGCTGCTGTGCGGGCAGTCGATTGTTTGTTGAAGAATCTGTGCATGATGCATTCGTTGAAAAAATCGTGCAGCGTGCTCAACAACGTGTACTCGGAAATCCATTCGATATCGAAACGAATCAGGGGCCTCAGATCGA
>JBDNFT010000272.1:0-2471 GCA_041689695.1 Planctomycetaceae bacterium
CAGAACCGAGTTGTCTCGTCGATGGTGGGGGATTTTGATCACAAAAGCTGCTGGGAACTGATGACGGATGAGACCGTTGCATCGCGTCTGTTCACTGCAGAAGAACGCCGACTCTTCAGACGCCATGTGCTGTGGACGCGCATTGTCGGTGATCGCCGCACCACACTTCCGCACGGCAAAGAAGGGCAACTGCTGGACTTCGCTCGCCAAAATCGCGAACGCCTCGTGCTGAAGCCGAATCGTGGCTACGGTGGAAAAGGCGTGCATCTTGGATCGGCCACAGAGCCTGAGGTGTGGAATCAGTTGATCGAAGAAGCTGCCGCGTGTTATACCGATCCTGAAAAGTCGTGGGTGCTGCAATCCGTCGCAAGGTTGCCCGTTCATGAGTTCCCTGTGGTCGGCCCCGGCGGTACTGTCTTCGAAGAGCCTTTTTATGCTGTCATGGGATTCGCGACAACCGAAAATGGTCTGGGAATTCTTTGCCGCGTGTCGCAGAAGCAAGTCGTCAACGTCGCTCAACACGGTGGCCTGGCGGTTGTTCTGACAGCTCGACCGCCGCGTGAACTCAAGATGCCTCGCCGCACCCCGGTTCGCACTGACGGCGCGGAGCAAACACTAAGGAACCGTATCACAGAACTGCTGCATCTGGATCAGACCATCGGCCTGATGAGCTGGGACGAAGAAACGAAACTCCCGTCCATGGGGCGAGCTCAGCGCGGTGAGCAACTGGCGACGCTGGAAGGAATTCGGCATGGTATGCTCACGGCCGATGACATAGGAGATCTCATTGAAGAAGTTGCTCAACAGCGCGAAGGCGATGTCCGGTGGACTCGCGAACTTGCGTTGTTGCGACGTCTGCGGCGACAGTCGCTGGCAGTGTCAGAAGAATTGATCCGCGATCTGGCGAAAGCAAAGTCACGATCTCTCGGAGTGTGGGAAGACGCTTATGTGGCGAATGATTTTTCTCGATTTGCACCGGCATTCGAAAAACTGCTGACACTGGTGCGCGAACGTGCGGTCACGTTAGCTCAAGGCGGCGATCCATACGATTCGCTGCTGGATGAATATGAGCCGGGAATGAGTCGATAGCGGCTTGATCCCGTGCTGGCGAACCTGAAGCTAAAGCTCGTTCCGCTGGTTGAAAAATTGTCCGCCGGCACCGCAGGGAATTCGGAGCTCCTGAAAGGCCGCGAATTCTCTGAACATGGTCAATGGGATTTGTGCCGTCGAATTCTGACAGCCATCGGTTTCGATTTCGAACGTGGACGTCTCGACCGATCAACACATCCGTTTACAGCCCAAATGGGATCGCACGACGTACGTCTGACAATTCGCGTTCGCGAAGACGATCTGCCCAGCGCGGTCCTGACGACACTGCACGAAGGCGGCCACGGATTGTATGATCAGGGTTTCATGCCAACCGATCGCGATTCGTTTCTCGGCGAAGCGCCGAGCATGGGGTTGCACGAATCCCAATCACGACTGTGGGAAAATCACATCGGTCGCAGTCGGTCGTTCTGGCATCGCTGGTTTCCGACGATTCAGGCGATCTTCCGGGACGCGACCGTGGGTCTTGACGGCGAAGATTTCTTCAAGGTTGTGACAGCCATCAAGCAAACGTCCAGCCGAGTCAACGCGGATGAAGTTTCCTATCATCTGCATATTCTGCTGCGTTACGAACTTGAACGAGCGTTGATTTCCGGTGACTTAACAGTTCAGGATTTGCCGGGGGCCTGGAACGAACGCAGTCGTTCGTTGTTCGGGAATACGCCGGCGAGTGATCGAGACGGCGTGCTTCAGGATTCACACTGGGCCGTTGGCATGTTCGGCTATTTTCCGTCGTATACGATTGGCAGCCTTTATGCCGCTCAACTTGCGGACGCATATCAATCAGCACATGGTCTCACAGGCGACCTTGACGGCAGCGAGTTTCAGCATTTGCTGGCATGGCTGCGCAGTCACGTCCATCAGATCGGCCATCGCATGGCGGCGGAAGATGTGATTCGCAAAATCACAGGAAGTGGTCTCGATTCCACCGCATTTTTCAAACATATTGCGCGGAAGCATTAACCAATCGTGATGTTAACAAGACCGTCGCTGACAACTTTGTGCCTCTCCTGCTTACTTCAATGCAGCGGTCGTTGCATTGATCACGGGTGTTGGCGGTTTACCTGGATCAAACGACAACAATCGCTTTCCTTCTTTGAGCAGGAAATCTACATCCATGAATGGATCGTAGCTGATGTCCTGCCAGCGAATCTTGCCCTGCGGATCTACAATGAATGTCCCGTGCAATGCGGCCTTTTCGAAGTCGTCGTAGCAGCGATACTCGCGGAAGACGGTCATCTCCGGATCAGCAACAAGCGGAAAAGGAAGCGGCTGCTCCAGTCCTTCAGAAGCAAGCTTCAGATTGACCTGTTGATCAGTACTGATGGCAACGACTTCAAACCCGGCAGCCTTTACGTCGTCAA
>JBDNFT010000273.1:0-3711 GCA_041689695.1 Planctomycetaceae bacterium
CCAAAGTGCTGATCGCGGATGGCAACTATCCGGCTGCAACAGCGATTGGTCCAAAGGCTGAACTCGTCAGCTTGAATCTGGCACCAGGACTGGTGTCAGTTTCTCAGGTGCTGAGAGTGCTGCTGGCTGCTGTTCCAATCGAAGCCGTCAATACAATGGGAATGCCGGAAGATGATCCGTATCGGTTGCCGCATGATCCGCCAGTCTGGAACGAATACCGCAGTATTCTCGCCAACGCTGGCATGAAGATTGAACTGCAACCAATTTCGCGGTGGGAGTTTTACGACGCAGTGGATTCACGTGATCATGTGCTGACGATTCAAACGGGCGACCAGAATCTGTGGGCGAATTTGCTGCTGACAGTTGGAGTTCGCAAAGCGGGCGAATAGGGGTTCATCAAATGATCATCGGGATTGGTACAGACATCATTGAAATAGAGCGAATTCGGCACATGATCGAACGTCATGGTGATCATTTTCTGAATCGCTGTTTCACGCCCAGCGAGATCGAATATGCCAGCCGGCATCGCGATTCGGCAGTTCGATATGCCGGTCGCTGGGCCGCCAAAGAAGCTGTTGTTAAAGTTCTAGGCACTGGTTTCGTGCAGGGGATCACATTTCACGACATAGAAGTCGTTTCGCTGCACACTGGACAGCCGACGGTGAAGCTGTCGGGCGAGGCGCTGCAAATAAGTCAGCAGCTAAAGATTGTAGAAATCAAACTTACGATCTCGCACGCCCGAGAATATGCCACAGCGACAGCGATCGGAGTTTCTGATCAGGCGTCGCAGGCTTGATCCGGCGCTGGGACGTCGGTGAATTTCTTTGTCGAGGTTGCAACTGTGGAGTTCGTGGACTACACAATCCGATGATCAAATACATCCTACATGTTTGAGCCATTTGAATGTCGCCAACTTTCGATCCATATTCGTCTCAGCCAGCAACAGGGATGCCTAAATCCGAAACATCAGATCCGGATGTTGCAGTCGCAGTTCCTTCACATCTCGTAAAGGCAATCCTGTCAACATGCCTGTGTTTTGTTCCGCTGGGGATCGTGGCAATCGTATTTGCAGCGCAGGTGAATGTGCGACTTGAATATGGTGATCAGGCAGGAGCGATCAAGGCGTCCCGGCAGGCCAGCTTCTATGGGAATCTCAGCATCTGGCTGGGTGTGTTATCTTACGTCATGATGTTAGTCATGGTCGCTTTGGCTTTGCTCGCCGGGAGCAATGCGAAAACCGGATGAATCTGCGCCGACCCATTACTCAACGATTTTTGAGACGATGTGGGTTCTGCATCGTGATCCTGGCACTTGCAGTTTTCAGCTACGTGCTTTCACGTGCGAATCCGTCCGGTGAATGGCAGGCGTTTTTTCCAAAGTGTATTTTCTTCCTCACGACCGGCCTGCACTGCCCAGGCTGCGGATGCACGCGAGCTATTCATTATCTGCTGAACGGTCGCATACTTCTGGCATTGCAACACAACGCGATGTTCGTCATTGTCCTGCCCTGGATAGTGTTGGAGGCGATCCGGGGCTGTTTTTGGTTTCTCGAAATTTCCCTCCCGCGAATTATGATGCGGCGTTTTAGACTTCGAGCTTGGCAGGCCGTGGCAATTGGTGTCGCAATCCTGGCGTTTTGGATTGTGCGAAACCTGCCTTATGCACCGTTCGAGTTACTGGCTCCACCCAGGTTCGACTCGTTGCCGTAGAGTTTTCCACGAGAGGCTCTTGGCGTTACTCAATCATAATGCTGTTGAAATCCATTTCGTCAAATTCAGCTTCGGGACCTGGTTGGTTCGAGACAGCCTGAACCTGGCGTTCCGGAGGGGCATCGAGTGGTCGCAGTGGGTCGCTGTTTCGTGATGACATCCGCACTGCCATTCCAGAAACTCTCTTTTCCGGCGGCGACTGGTTCGTTTTCTGTGGAGCTGTTGCAGAAGCCACAACGTTTGGGGGTGAAGTTGCAGCTTTGGTTGGCAATTCTGTGTCAACCGCTGGGGTCGCCGGAATTGAGGCTGGTGGCTTCGTGTTGCCCCTTGCTGATTTGAATTGAACGGATGCGGTGCCTCGCTTTGACTTACCAGTTGCTTTTTCAAGTACTTTGGCAGCGTTTGAATCTTCTGTCGAAAGCGAAGTGGGAACGTCGAGAGTTGCGATAGGGGCAGACGAATCAGCCGGTACATCGCTTGGTGAAGTTTCGCTTGTCGGTTGAACAGCAGGTCCGGTCTGTACAACGTCTGCTGCCAACGTAAAGCCATCGCTGTCCGAGATCTCTGCCTGTTCCACAGTAGAGTTTGTTGAAACAATCTCGGAATGCGGTTTTTTAGCTTCGCTGGCAACAGTGATTGTGGATTGTGGCAAGGTGGCAAGCCACTCAATTGACGGCCATGCAAATGGTCGAAATTGTTGCACAGCACCGGTCTGCTCTGAGTAGAGAATCGCAGTATCAGCACCAATGTTCGCTGCATTTGGACTGCTGATCAAGCTGGTCGAATCCTGAGAATTCATTGTCAGCGCGATGCGTGTGTCGCATTCACGCAGCAAAGAGTGTGACAGACACAGCAAGGCAGTTTCAAATGTATCCGCCCACATCATGACATGGATGCCGACACGCGGTCCCTGACGCAGAAGATCTCCAAATCTCGGAACCGCAGGAGTTGATTTAGATGACTCATTCCCTCCAGTTTCGTAGTCTCGTCGCAGAGAGGGAAATTGGCCGACATTTCTGACTGCCAAAACAATTTCTGGGGCGTCTTTGGCAGCGCGATTCTTTTCTCGGACATTCATTTCCTCGACAAGCTCCGCAATCACGGCGTCTACCCCTGCTGCCGATCGAATTGCAAATCGTGGAGTCACGGCGTCTGAGAACGCCGCCGCGAATTTTCGTAATGATTCCTGCTTTATCCCATCGTGAACAAGAATAACTTTGGGTGCCTGAGCGTGCCCCGACGCTCGACCGGCACACAGGCTGAGAATTGCAGATGCGAAGATGCCGTCAGCGAGATCATCGTTATGACCGACAATCAAAGTGTTTTGTCCGCGTGTTCTCAAGAGCTTATGGCTCATCGCGGCGTTGCTACTCGATTCGCCGATCCAGACTGAAACTCCATCAGTATGTGATTCGACAGACTCATGCGCCAGCTTTTCGTTCAGTGGAGCACAATGTTCAATCGCTGGGGCTGTTGCCGGAGTTGCAGGTTCTGGTATTGATGATTGATCAATGACATCATTCTTAACGTCGCTGTTTTCTTCGACTGCCGCCTCGTCAATGACTGCTTCACCGACTGGCACTGCTTCGCCGGCTGCCTCTGAAGGGGGCGGCGTTTCAACGACCGGAAATTCTTCGCCTGTGGTGGTCACGTTCGAATGATCACGTACTTCGCCGTGTGCTACTGGAATCGCAGCGATACCCTGAGGCATCGCTTCCGATTCAGTAACAGACAATTCGAATAGCGAATTGTCGAAGACGGGGTTGTCAATCGTTGCTGGTTCAATGGGAGAACTACTTGCGACAATCGGCCTTTCAAGAGAATGCGATTCTTCAGGAACTTCAGCTATCGTCTCCGTCACTGCTTCGGGACTATTTGATGCGGCGGCACCATTTGATGATTCGACAGGCGGCTCAGTCGTACTTGGTTGCTCAAGCAGAGTCAGCGTTACAATTGCCGCATCCTTGACCAGTGCTATTGGCTGCAATTTTTCGCCGACTGC
>JBDNFT010000274.1:0-6896 GCA_041689695.1 Planctomycetaceae bacterium
GGCGGTCCTGTGGAGCCGGCAAATCCATCAGCTCCGCCAGGCACCGGGGCGCTGAAGCAGAGCGAATCAAACACAACATCGAGAGGCAATGCCAAATCGATTCAACCGTTCAGCGGCAATTGAAGTCAACCATGACGGTCCCGGGTTAGTGTCCGCTGACCCAATCCGATGTTCGGTGAAAGTCGTTTATGCCTGAGCGCGAACGCCGTAACGGACCGACTTAATATGCTCTTCTCCGTCATCTTCATCGATGGAGTCGTCGTCAGGCATGAACTCGCGGCGATGGTAGGCGACCTGCTCGTTGGGCGAATTGTGTCGCATTTCGTCGTCGTTAAGCTGGTAGACGCCCTCTTCGGTCGAAACAAAGAACATGCGGAACCAAAGCATTTGCACAACATTGCTTTGTGGGCAATAGAGTTGTACTTTCAGGCCCTGCTCGTACCACTCAAATAACATCCCGAAGAATCCACTGGGGATGTATTTTACCGGTGAGAGGTCAACGCCGATTGCTCGATAGCCTTCGTTTTCGACGAGATTGGTCAGGGTCTCACGTAGTAGGGCCAAGTCCGCTCCGTCCCAGATCTCCATATCGTCGAGTGCGACGATTGCGAGGTTCTCTTCAGTTCGAACAGTCAGACGGTGCTTTTTTCTTAAACTCATCGCTGCGTATTCCAATTCTGTAGACCCATTGATACATCGTGCTTGAGGGAGACCAGGAGTGTTGCAAAGGGTGAACCGAACGAAGACGATTTGCTATTTGTTTACCTAACAACAGCGTAAGTGAATATGAACAATGGACTTGCAGCGATGAAATATTTCCTGAAGGCCAGCCGAACGCCGACAGTCACGTTGCAGAACCGCCACATTTTGCAATCAGAAATGTGGCGTTTTTGAAACAAGTGCGTTCATGGAATGAACAAACTCGCCGCCAGCGAGCTTTGAACTTACAAATTGCTCGCACCATAAATTCGTTTGATGTTGAGGATTTGGCAATTGCCCAGAGGGTCTCTCAAGTTCAGGCATATTTGGCATCGTTAATTGCCAAAAAGAAACCACTGCGTATCATCAGTATAGAATTGCTCCATTTTTTGGGCAACGACGTTGGCGGTTGACGCTGGTTTTGGGAGTGTTTTTTTATGTCTTCACCTCTGGATACGCGAGATCGCGAGATTCTGGAACATCTGCATCAGGCAGAGGGTGGGGATGTTCAGACGCTGTGCGATGTCCTTGGTGTCACTCGAACAGCAATTCGGCAGCGGATTAGTAGGTTGGAGTCTGCCGGGTTTGTTGCATCTGAGTTACAAGGTCAGCTTCGTGGTCGTCCTCGGAATTTGTATCGCGTCACTGCGGAAGGTTTGCACGAATTAGGCGAAAACTACCGTGAGCTGACGGTTGTTCTCTGGGAAGCAATCGCAGGTTATGAAGACGCTGGTGTTCGAGAAGCGCTGATGGGGCGGGTGCAGAACGCTCTGGCAGAACGATTTCGCAAAAAGTTGGTGGGTTGCGATTCGGTCGATCAGCGGCTGGACCAACTCGCTGAGGAAATGAAATCCAGCGGGTTTAACGTCACAAGTGATCATTCGGGCGGTCTGCGGATTCTGCGGGAATCTTCATGTCCATTTCCGATGCTGGCGGATGTAGATGAGGCAATTTGCCAAGTCGAAAGGCGAGTTCTGGAGCAGGTTTTGGGAGCGCCGGTAGAGTTTCGATCACGTTGCCGTGATGGGCATGGGTGCTGCGAATTTCAAGTGATGGAGGTTCCGGTTGGGGCTGGTCAGCGTTTGGAAAGTTCCGGGGGCGATTGAAAGACAATCTCATGCTGATAGAGTCCGGATTGCACTTCCTGTGATGTGGCAGTTACGGGGTTTCAGTCAGTGCTTTAATGTGTTGTTACTACATTTTTGAAAAGGCTAAAGCGACATGACATGGATTGAAGGTCGATTCGAAGAAAACATGATCACCACGACGATGGAGCAGGCTCTGAATTGGGGCCAACAGTCAAGTATCTGGCCGATGACGTTTGGCTTGGCTTGCTGTGCGATTGAAATGATGGCGGCTGGTGCCAGCAAGTATGACCTTGACCGTTTCGGTGCGGGTGCGTTTCGTGCGACACCTCGCCAGGCCGACCTGATGATTGTGGCTGGGACTGTGACGTTCAAAATGGCCAGTCGTGTTCGACGACTGTACGAGCAAATGCCGGATCCAAAGTATGTGATCGCGATGGGTGCTTGCACTGTTGGCGGTGGCCCGTACTTCAAGCATGGTTATCACGTTGTGAAGGGCGTGGACCTTGTGGTTCCTGTTGACGTTTATGTTCCGGGATGTCCTCCGCGTCCGGAAGCTCTGCTGGAAGGTCTGATGCGAATTCAGGATAAGATCAAGGCGCGAAAAGTGACGAAGGGTGAGACTGCTTTGCCAGTACCGCATCATTCGGGTTACTCGGCGTTGAATGTGTAAATTGTTTAACCCGTGGCCGACAGGCCAGGTCGAAGCGCTGCTTGGCCTGTCGGCCACGGGTTAAACGCTGAGTTGATACAACCCGGCATTGCCACTGCCGTTCTGAATGACGTTGAAACTGACTGAATCCTGTTAAATAATTTCCGCGAATGTTCTGGCTTGTGTCAATACCAGACATGACGTGTCTATGAGGAAGTGCGATTGCAATGAACAGTGTTTTGAAGATTTCGAATCTCCATGTTTCCGTTGGTGAAACGCCTATTTTGAAAGGCGTTGATATGGAGATTCGCCAAGGTGAAATCCACGCCCTGATGGGTCCAAACGGTTCTGGCAAAAGCACACTGGCCTACGCCTTGGCCGGTCACCCGAACTACAAAGTGACGGACGGTAGTATCGAAATCGACGGCGTCAACGTCACTGAGATGGAAGCCGATGAGCGAGCTCGCCTGGGCATGTTTTTGGCCTTCCAGTATCCTGTCGTGATTCCGGGAGTGAAGGTTGCCGACTTCCTGCGACACGCCGTGTCAAATGTTCGAAATCCCGATCGCAAAGAAGGCGAAGGCCTCATCGGTATGCGTGAGTTTCGCAAAGAAATTCGCGATCGCATGACTGAACTTGGCATGGATCACGAGTTCGCTCGCCGCTACCTGAACGATGGTTTTTCCGGCGGCGAAAAGAAACGCATGGAGATCCTGCAACTGGCAATGCTTCAACCGCGATTCGCGATTCTGGACGAAACCGACAGCGGTCTCGACAGTGATGCAGTGCGAGTCGTCAGTGAAGGTCTGGCGAAACTTTCTGGCCCGAATATGGGCGTGTTGATTATCACGCATCACGAACGTTTGCTGGAATTCAACGTGCCGCAGTTCACTCATGTGATGCTCGGTGGTCGAATCGTCGAAACCGGCGATGCCGCTCTGGCACATGACCTTCACGCAAATGGTTATGCGACGGTCAGGGCTCGCCATCCGGTAGCTGATGCGGACAACGCGAAAGTCGTAGCAGCGGCGGCTGTGTAGTTTGATTTCGTAGGACGTTGAGTTCGAGAGCAAATCCAGTGGGACAGTTGTTTGATCGGATTCGAAACCTGGTATTGCAGGACCGCTATCTGATTGGACTTCATGCATCGGAGCGGCTTGATGAGCGCGGAATTTTGGAGTGGCAAGCTGTTGCCGGGTTGGGAGATGGAGAACTTCTTTACGAAAGATCTGATGCGAAACCGAATCCTTCGGTTGAGGTTCTCGAGCAGTTGCCAGATGGCACCGAGTTCAAGGCCGTCTTGGTCGTCTCTGAATCAAAGTGATGTTGCAAAACTTGTCACGGTACATGTCTTCCACAGAAACTAGATATGCAAATCGCTGGCGAGAGAATTCGAAGGACTAAACTGGTTCAGACCGACCACTTCGTCGTTGCCGTTGAAGTGGAAATGGTTATTCCGGATGAAGATCCGAGCGAACCATGTTTCGAACCAGAAACAGTGCAACTTCTAAAGGAAGTGAGAGAACGCGCCACGGAGGGTGATGTCGCATGGCTCAGGGAACATGGAAAAGTCTATGCGGCTTTGGAGAAGGTCTGAGAGGCAACGAGATGTCGAAGAATGGAACGCTGAGGATTTCATGAACGTCAACATAGAACTAATCGGCGAGCAGATTAGACGTCTCGAATGCAAAGCGCTGCAACTTAAAACGTCAACGGAAAGACTGATCGAATCACTGGTTCAGGAATTTGCTGACGAGGAGACAGAAACTAATTTTGATACTGCAGCAAAGTACGTGCTCCGAAAAAACAGGGAACTCTATGAGAGATTGGCTCAATGAGATTTTTGGAATGGGGCGAGTTACTTGCACTGCACGAGATGGTCGCAGAACAGTCAGGCGGCTCATCTGGAATTCGTGATGCGTTTGTTGAATCGATTCGAGAAAGAATTCAACCTTTGAAATAACAAATTCGTTGATAAAGCGATTTTAAAAACTCAATACTGAAAACCTAAACCATGTCCACAGATACGCCGACCAAACCAGAAACCGCGAAATCCGACGTTGAGTTCGGTTCGTACAAATATGGCTTCCATGATTCAATGGATAACTATGCATTCAAGAGCCGCAAAGGTCTGGATGCTGAAATTGTGCGTCAGATTTCGGAGCTGAAAGGCGAACCCGAATGGATGACAAACTTCCGTCTCGAATCGCTTGCGATCTTTGAATCTCGCCCAATGCCCAACTGGGGCGGTGACATGTCCGACCTGGACTTTCAAGACATTTTCTATTACATGAAGGCTGCAAATGAGCAGGAAACTTCATGGGATGATGTGCCGGAAGACATTCGTCGAACATATGATCGCCTTGGCATTCCTGAAGCGGAAAAGAAATATCTCTCCGGCGTCAAGGCTCAGTACGATTCGGAAGTTGTGTACGGTAGTCTGCAGGAAGACCTGTCAAAACAAGGCGTGATCTTCACCGATACTGACTCTGCATTGCGAGACCATCCAGAGTTGTTCCGTGAATACTTCGGTACCATTATTCCTCCCGGCGACAACAAGTTTGCGGCATTGAATTCGGCTGTCTGGTCTGGCGGATCATTCATCTACGTTCCGAAAGGTGTAAAGATTGAATTCCCGTTGCAGGCATACTTCCGCATCAATAGCCAGAACATGGGACAGTTCGAACGCACGTTGATCATCGTCGATGAAGGTGCATCGATTCACTATGTCGAAGGCTGTACTGCTCCAACCTACAGCAGCAACAGTCTGCATTCGGCAGTGGTTGAAATTGTCGTCAAACGCGGCGCGCGATGTCGATATACGACGATCCAAAACTGGTCCGGGAATGTCTACAACCTAGTGACAAAACGAGCGATGGCTTATGGCGATTCGCTGATGGAATGGATCGATGGAAATCTCGGTTCGAAGCTGACGATGAAGTATCCGGCGATCTGGTTGATGGAGCCAGGTGCTCGCGGTGAAACTTTGTCGATCGCCTTCGCAAGCCATGGCCAGCATCAGGACGCCGGTGCCAAGATGGTTCACTGTGCTCCAAACACATCCAGCCGCATTGTCAGCAAGAGTATCTCCAAAAACGGCGGCCGCTCAAGTTACCGTGGCTTGGTGAAGATTCACAAAGGTGCGGAAAATTGTCGTTCCAATGTGGTTTGTGACGCCCTGATTCTGGACCCGGAAAGCCGCAGTGATACTTATCCGTACATCGAAGTCGAAGAAGAAAACGTGGCGATCGAACATGAGGCCAGCGTTTCAAAAATCGGCGAAGAGCAGTTGTTCTATCTCATGAGCCGTGGACTGTCGGAGGTCGAAGCATCGGCCATGATCGTAACGGGGTTCATCGAGCCACTGGTGAAAGAGTTGCCAATGGAGTATGCAGTGGAGATGAATCGATTGATCGAACTGCAAATGGAAGGATCGGTTGGTTAGTTCTTCAGGTGAGCGGCAGGGCGTCAGCCCTCCGAGTGTGATTTGGAATTAAAGTCGCTGTCACTCTCCGGGTGACGAATGAGAACGGCTGCGTTTAGCGGTGTGCGTCATTCAGAGAATGAATTCAAATTTGCAGAACTGAGTATCATCGGGCATCAGCCCTCCGAGTCTGATTTGTGAAAGGTCGTCCAGAAGTGTTTTCCTCGCGATTCAATTTGCCCACGCGGGAACAACAAAAATGGTCAGACTCAGCGAAGAAGTATCTCAAGCGTTGAAAGCCTGCAACGGCGAATCGTTGTCCGTTGAAGCGGCTGAAGGTTCAATTTCAGCAGATGATCCTGATTGAACATCCTTTCGCCACCGAATTCATCGGATTTATTTGTTTGAAAACCACTATGTCAACAACCACCATCGATATCTCCCGCACAGGCTTCTCATCTGAAGTCTTCGAACAATTCCTTGCTACGCGCAATGAGCCATCATGGATCATCGACCAGCGCAGGGCGGCGTTTGAAACGTATCAGAATCTGCTGCAGGAAGATCTTGATCCTGAAGAGTTCAAACGGGTTGATCTGCGTGTCTTCAATGCGGGCAGATTTCGGCCATCGACTGATGTTGCCGAGACGTCCGCGATCAACACATTACTCAGCGATAAAACGGAATTCGGTGGAGCGATTTCGCATGTGAATGGCAACTGCACGCAGTCAAGCGTGTCTGACGAGATCAAAGCACAGGGCGTTCTGTTTGGTGAACTCACGACATTGCTCGCCAGTCATCGCGAACTGCTTGAACCATATTTCATGAAGAAGGCCGTGCGTCCGGAATCCGACCGATTTTCTGCATGGCACGCCGCTTTCTGGACCGGCGGAACACTGCTTTACGTGCCACGCAATGTTGAAGTTTCACTGCCATTGCACAGCCTGATCGCCCACAGCCGGAACGGTGTTGCTGAATTCGGTCACACGCTGATCATCCTTGAAGACGGTGCTCACGCCACATTGCTCGAAGAAACAAC
>JBDNFT010000275.1:0-11529 GCA_041689695.1 Planctomycetaceae bacterium
GCGGGCATGTCCTTCATGTATCCCTTTGATCGTGCGAACAATGCAACCCGAGCGATGAACTCAGGTTCGTTTGCTGCACACAATTCAAGGACCGTGGCCAGTTGCTGATCAGCGGAGACGTAGAGCGTGTTGTTCAGGCATCCCGTTGCGGCATACTGAGCAAGCTTGTGTTGGTCGCTGAAGTTGTAAGCGGTTCCACCAGCCTCATTGACGGCGTCCGTTTTCGGAGCCAGCATTCCAACCAGTGATTTGAAGAGTGACTTGCTTGCCATGATGACATTTTCCTTTTTCTAAGCCATGTTGTGTTTGATAGCTTAGTGACAAAGCAGACGGCGTGCCGGTTCGACATGTTTCTTCATGGAATTGCAAAACGCATTGGAATTTACCAAGTTTTAGTCAATTCAGTCGCCTGAAGATGTTTTCACAGAATCCACAAACACGCTCTTTATAGCTAGTGAAGTATCTTTTAAGATAGCACTGACTGAAGCTTGCAGGTTGTCGATTTGGTGCCTTTCGACTAACCCGAAGCGTCAGCGAGGGATTTGTTGGCTCATCGCCGAAACGCCACAAGTCAATCCCTCACTGACGTTTCGGGTTGTGATGGTGGGAAACGCGAAAGTTCAAATCTAGCGCTTCTGGTTGGTATGAAATCGATTGCCTGCTTGTCTGAATAGACTGCCATGGCCGCCCTGCATTCAACTGAAACCTGACGACAAAATCCTATGCCCAAACGCAACCACGTCATTGGACTCCTTGGCAGCAATCTCGACGCCGGACGTGCGGAAGACCGCTGGTCGAAGTGGCGGCCGACGGTCGCGGCCTGCCAGCACGAAGACCTGCTGATTGAACGTTTCGAACTGCTGCATGAATCGCGGCACCGCGCGCTTGCGGAATTGGTCGCGACAGATATTACCAGCGTCAGCCCAGAGACATCCGTCATCCTGCATGAACTGGATTTCCAAGATCCATGGGACTTTGAAGAAGTCTTCGCCGCATTGCATGCCTTCGCTCGCGCGTATCCGTTTGATACCGACAAGTTTGATTATCTGGTCCACATTACCACTGGTTCACACGTGCAGCAGATTTGCGGGTTTTTGCTGTCGGAGTCGCGTCACTTCCCCGCGCGGCTGTTGCAAACATCCCCGCCGCCTCGTACGTCAACTGATCCTGGTTCGTTCCGCATTATCGATCTGGATCTTTCACGCTACGACGCATTGGCAACGAGATTTGCAGAAGAGCAGCAGGAAGGTTTGACGTTTCTGAAGTCCGGCATTGAAACTCGCAACCCAACTTTCAATCGCCTCATCGAACAAATTGAACGTGTCGCCATCGCCAGCAAATCACCGATGCTGATCACTGGTCCCACAGGTGCCGGGAAGACGCGCCTTGCCAGACGAATCTATGAACTCAAGCGCCGCCGCGAACAAATTACCGCCGACTTCGTCGAAGTCAACTGCGCGACACTGCGAGGCGACCATGCAATGTCAACACTGTTCGGCCACATCAAAGGTGCGTTTACGGGAGCGACCAATAACCGACCGGGACTATTGATGTCGGCTCACAACGGTCTTTTGTTCCTGGACGAAATTGGCGAACTGGGTCTCGACGAACAAGCCATGCTTTTGCGAGCAATCGAAGAGCGACGTTTTCTGCCCGTCGGTGCTGATCGAGAATCAGAGAGTAACTTCCAGTTGCTCGCAGGCACCAATCGAGATCTGCAAAAGGCTGTTGCGGAGGGGACATTTCGCGAAGACCTGCTGGCACGTATCAATCTGTGGACGTTTCGACTTCCAGGTCTGGCCGAACGGCGGGAAGATATCGAACCGAATCTTGACTACGAACTGCAACGAATCAGCGACGCGACGGGACATCGCGTGAGCATGAGCAAAGAAGCTCGCACTGCCTTTCTGAAATGGGCAATGTCCGCCGACGCCCGCTGGGCAGGAAATTTTCGTGATCTGAATGCCGCAGTGATTCGCATGACGACGCTGGCTCAATCCGGGCGCATCAGTGTGGCGGACGTTGAAGACGAGCGGCAGCGGCTGGAATCAAAATCTCGCACGCAGAATGAATCGGACTTTAACCTTGGAGCGATCCTGACGTCCGAAACAATTGCATCAATGGATCTTTTTGATCAGATGCAACTGAGTGCCGTCATCCAGATCTGCCGTGAAAGTCGCACACTCTCCGACGCTGGCCGCCGACTGTTTTCTGTCTCTCGCCTTTCCAGAAACACCAGCAACGACGCCGATCGATTGCGTAAGTTTTTGGCAAGATTCAGCCTGACATGGAAAGATATTGGTGCTGACTAGCCCGTTGCAATCAGAGCCTTGCCGCTATGCAACGAGATCTGATTTAAGATCGTCAGGATGCATCGTTGTGAGAATTTCATGCGTCAAAGGTACGATGTTTACGATGCGATTTGCTAACCGTCGAATCGCAGCTTCAAATAGATTGCGAACAAGGCGCGAGTTCCCAAAATGCTCATCACGACTATCGACGGCTTCCACAAGTATGTGCTTCAGCTTGTTCCTGACATCGTCACTCACCGTGTAATGATTTTTGCGACACATCCCCTCGAAAACCAAAACAAGTTCATCGGCCGAGTAGTCCGAAAGGCCAGCATTCGCTGAAAACGCGATGACAGACCGGGATTGGATCGAAGTATTTTTGACATCGGCTCCGGATATCCGGCGATAATCACCACTACTCTTCCAGCACCATGATTTCAACTTTGCGGAAGTCGATCGGGTGACTCTCGGACTGCAGCGAAATCGAGCCGTCAGTCAGCATCAGGTTGCCGTCTTTGATCAGTTTCTTCGCGTAGCTATCGCGTTCGTCCAGTTGTGGCTTGTTGTATTCCAGCACTACTTCACCGTCGAGAAGATGACGGATCACTTCATTGTTGTGAACTTCAATCTCGGCAGTCACCCAATCTTCGCCGTGGTACGTTTTTGATGTCGAATTGATGCAGTGTTGAAGCTGGAGCTTACCCTTCATTTCGACATTCGTGCTGGGTGTGCAGAGATTCGATGTTGTCCGTTTTTCTTTTCCGTTGCCGCCCAGAAGCTGAACTTCGATGGATGCAGGAAAATCCTGATCCTTCTCTATCGACTTCGGGTCCTGACCGTGAATCATCACGCCGCTGTTGCGAGTGGCCCAGCCTGGACCCTCAGCACACTGTTCGCCAACAAATCGATACTCAACGCGAAATCGGTAATTCGAAAAGCTGTCCTTATGGAACAGATGTCCGAATTGTTCGCCGAATTTCTCGTACTTGCCGCCATCGTATCGAACTTGCAGCAATCCATCGCGAACGCGAAACGTATCGCCGTTGTTGTCGCCCAGTTCGTGGTAACGAATCTTAGGAGTCCAGCCGGTGAGGTCCTTGCCGTTGAACAACTGCACCCATTCGCCTTTGGGATAGTCGCCTTCTGCAGCAATCGCGTGGTTCAATCCATACACGCTGAGTACAGCAGACGCCAAAAGACAGATCAAACGCTTCATTGGAAACCTCATTGCCCTATGGAATAAAGACGAGTAAATGTTCGCAGGAACAGGTGGCCATCTGCGGCTGCTGGAGACGCTCGCATCCCTTCGGCCAGATGATTATGAGCTACCAGTTCATAAGAATCAGCAGCTTTCACAACGTAACAGTCGCCGCCTTCGGTACAACAATAGATCAGGCCATTTGCGGTGATCGGTGAAGCGGTAAACACACCCTCTACGCGATCCTTCCAGATTTCTTCGCCGGTCTTTGCATCAACGCAGTTGATCACTCCGTTGCCCAAAACGCTGAAAATTCGATCACCGATCAGCAGTGGAGCGCAGAGATCAGCGTTGCCCTTGTCGCGATTCCAGACAACGTGAGATGTGGATACGTCGCCGCGAGTTGTATCGTCAAGTTTTACGCTGAGTAGATTCGATCCCTTCGAACCCGTATTGATGATCGCATGATTTTCGAGGAACATCGGAGGTGATGATGCGTTGAAGTCGTCGTGCCGAATTGTCCACAATTCTTTTCCGGTTTCAGCATCGTACCCGAACGCAGCTCGCGACCCAATGGAAACGATCAGTCCACGACCATTGACTTCAGTGACGTTTGGAGTGCCATAAGCTTTTCGCAGGTCACCCTCGAGTTTTGGCTTTCCCTCTGCATCAAGGTCGCCATAATCGGTCGTGCGGTCAGTCCGCCAAACAGTTTCTCCAGTATGCTTGTTGAGAGCCGTCACGAACTGGGCGTTGATGCCATCGAACGTCAGAATCAACAAGTCCTTCCAGATGATCGGCGATGAACCTGGACCGCGAAAATGCAGGCAGTTGATATCGCGCCGCTGCCAGACGACTTCCAGGGTTTTCGGATTCAGCTTTGCGGTGCCGTAGGTTCCAAAGTGAACATACACAGCGTCGTCTTCCAGAGCACACGTTGGCGATGCGTACGTATTGACGCCATTTCCAAGCGGTTCGGGATCTGGATTCTCAAACAGCAACTTGTGATGCAGAACCTTGCCCGTCTTCTGTTCGATACAATAGACAAACTGTTGCTTGCCGTCCGCAGTGGCAGCGTTCAGCCAGATTCGATCATGCCCAATGACCGGCGCGGAATGTCCAAAGCCTTCGAGTTCCAGCGTCCATGCGATATTTTTTTGGGGCTCTTCGGACCATTCTGTCGGCAATCCTGCAGCATCCGCCTCAAGGACCTGGCTGTTGAGAGTTGCTCCCATGCGAGTCGGCCAGTTGAGTCGATCGGATGCGTTTGCTGTTCCGGAGTCAACCGAATTTTTTGTCAGGATCAATATCCAGAGTAACCACGTTAAGGTCTGGCATCTGGAAGATGCTTTCACAAATAACGCGGGGGAGGTTCGCACTGCGACTGTTGAGAGCTGTGGGCGGGAACGCGTGTCGTTTGGCTTCATGGAGAATTGCTCAGGAGTGCAGAAGTAGTGCCGGAGGTGCGTTGAAAGCGGATCGTTAGTCTAGCGACGATCCAGGCACCTGTCTTCCAATTCGAACTATTTCACCTCGAAAGGTAACAGTCAACGAATTCAGTGGCTGCCGCCGATTGGCACTTACTTTTCATAGTAGACCTCACAATCTGAGTGAGTCAGGCCGCAAAACGTGGCCCTTAGAACCTGTCCAAAATCAACTTCTCGATCCCGAATGCCAGCGACTACAACTTCTCCATGAACAAACCGTCCTAAAAACAAGGAGTGGAAGTCAAGGGTGCTCAAAAGGAAAATGGATGTGGCTTTGTCTATGCCAGCCAACAGGGATGCCAAGAGATTGAATTGAATTCGAGATTTGATCCCTGATTCAGTCGTTCCCAGCACCAGACTCGTTGCGGAGCGTCACTGGCCTGGCAGATTAAACCCGGGAATTCCGCCACCTGGCAGATCAAACTGAGGAGGGTTCTGTTCGTCGCCTGGCTTCGCAGCAACTTTTGGTCCGACAACATCCGTTCGGGACGGCCGAAGCTTTTCGAAGCTGTCGGCAGAAATCACATAGTACCATGCTCCAAATCGCGTGGAGAGTTCTTTGGCGGCTTTCTGACCTTCTTTACTTCGATCTTCCCATGACTTGACGGATTCGGCAAATCCCAGCTTATCGGTCTCGTACTTTCCAAGTTCCTTCTGATACTGCTTCTTCGCTTCTGCAACCGGGTCAACTGGTGGAGCAGCGGCCACCGGAGCGGCGTCTGAATTTACTGGTTTTTCGTCACCCGCCGCCGCTGGATTCTTTTCGCCATCGGCAGCAGGCGCGACCTTTGCGGGAATGACTTCAGGCACCTCATCGCCAGCGGTCGGCGCTGACTTTGTTTCTTCAGGTTTCGGCGCGTCTGCCTTGGGCTCAACAGAAAGTGTTTCGTCAGTTTTTGGTGCCGCTTCGTCAGATTTCAGCGCGGCTTCGTCTGAGGCTGCTGGTTCCTCTGACTTCTGCTCATCGCATCCGGATTCGTCCTTCTTGTCGGGAGTTGTTTCTTCCGGCGGAGCAGCATCTTCCTTTGGTGCATCTTCCTTTGGTGCGGCATCTTCAGCCGGAGCTTCTTCTTTCGCTTCGGTAGTTTTTTCAGATGTGTCGTCAGGTGGTGCTTGTTCGTTCAGAATCGCTGGTTTTTCGGGAGCGACTGGTTCCGTTGGCTTGGTTCCCATGAGAGTTTCATCGAATTCCACTTTGACCAACAGATATCGTCGCGGGCCGGATGCTTCGCCCGGCGGCTTAGGCGGATTGTCGCCGCTGGCTTCGTCGTCTGCCTTCTTCGGTTCATCGGAGTCAGCCTTAGCCGCGTCGCCCTCTGTTGGAGTGGTTTCATTCAAGCCTGTTTCGATGTCTTTCGCAGAACCTCGAGCGACTTCGCCGAAATACAGCGTATACCGCACGCCGTTTTTTGTGCCGGCAACAAGTTCGCCTTCGTTCGAGACAAGTTTCTTCTTGCCGTTTTCTCCGCGAGCGATAAAGAAGCCCTGACGCTGCATGTCCGCCTGCAGAATCTGCATAATGACAGGATTGTTGACGACATCGGTATTCACAGTCAAATCGGCGTTGAGTCCTTCTGGTTTCGGTCGAACGCCCACAATTTTCAACTGATCAAGATTCTTCGTCAAATCATTGATTGGAGCCTCAATTGCGGATTCATTTTCAGGATCAATTCCTGCAACCGTCCACTTGTTGGCCGTTGCGTCCTTGTCAAATTCCAGAGTTTCGTCCTTCAAAATTGAGCCCTGTTCTTCGTCAATCGAATACTTATCGACGATCACCTGGGTGATGTCATTCTGGCTGAGCTTCAATAGATCCGGTTCAATCCAGTCACTGAACTTCGCAGACAGGTCTGCGTTGACTTCTGCGATATAAATGTTGTTCTTTTCCGACTGTCGCACATAGTAGTTCTGACTGCGGCCTTCGACAGACTTGCCAATGATCAGATCGACCAGCGGATTCCCGCCAGCGTCACGCAGTGTGACGTGAGTTCCACGCGACTCATCTTTGTCGCCTTCTTTCGCGTCAGAATCGACGGCGACATCGTCTTCTGGATTTGCAACACCGTAACGTCCCCAGTCGTCTTTGCTGCGACTCTGCAAGGCCATCTTTTTCGCGCCAATGAACGATGCTGCTGTACGAGCCAGTCGTTCTGCTGCTTCTGCGGGATAGTCGTGATGAGAAGGAATGACCCACAGGCCCTGATCATTCTGTCGAACCGAAAACGTTAAAGCTTCTTTCGCATCCGGATCATACTTTGCCACACTCAGCGAAGTTGCTTTCAACGGATCAGTAAAGTCCGGAAAGAATTCCTGGCCAACGTCCGCAAAATCAGCATTTGCAATCGGCCGATTGATGTACTTCACACCAAACGCAGACAGAAACGCAAACGCCGCAACGGCAACAAAGATGAACGTACGATTCGTTGTATTCATAGCAATAACCTGACTCAACAGGATGTCAACACATTTGAAATTGAATAGATCGCGAAGAGACTAGCTTTTCCTTCGATTTGGATTGATCGACTGCTGCTCGGCGAGGTTTCTTAGCCCCAGAAATAACATTCCAAAACAGATCGGCAGTATCGCTGGAATGATGCAGGCGACAATTCGAACGGTGTTTTCAATCCGCCGAATTTCGCGTTTCATTTCCAAGCCGGACTTACGAACCTTTGAGTTCAACTGGCGTTCCAGAGTTTCGCTTTCCAGTTTCAAACGTCGATTGACCTGCTGTTCCTTTTGTTGAAGCTGAGTTTCTTTACTGCGAGGGTCCAGAGTTTCATCTTCGCTGATCTTTTTGATCTCCGCTCGCAGATCTTCTTCTGCTTTCTTGAGTCGGGCATCCAGTTCGTCCTGAGCCGACTTTTCTTCTTTGTTCAGCGACGTTCGCAATGCACTCGTGCGATCTTCGACGAACTTGAGTGTTCGCAGGCGTTCGCGCCGAGATCGCCATGGAATGAATGTTTCGTCACCAGCCAGAGCGTCCACAGCGTTCAACACGAACGTGACGTTGTCAAACTTGACTTCCAGATTGCCTCGATTGCGTTCCAAAAAGAACCAGTCAGTAATCATGTCGATGTCAGAACAGAAGACAACGTTCAGAGGATTTCCTGCTGTTTTGTTGCGAATTTGAGCTGCCAGGACATGCGATTTGCCATCGTCTACTCGACGCGGGTTAGGATTGATTTCAGTACCACCTGGCGCAAAGGGGTTGAATCCGGCCTGAGATGTGAATTTTTCCCAAGGCAATAGACCGGATTCGCCGCTTGTTTTCAGCAGCGGAATAAACTCCTGCTCCTCACGACCAGCTCGATCCACGATCGTTCCGGGATACAGCATGACCAAGTCCTGGAGGTCTTTGCTGACAGTGCTTTCCGGAGAAAACGGCCCTTCTGTTCCTTCTTTGTAACCAGATCGAGAGACGAACACATATTCGGGCGGCAGTGTGGAGAACTCGGAGTGCGGGTTGTTGCGATCGTAGACAATTTGGTCGTATTGCCATTGCACGTTTAATAGTTTTGTCAGCCCCGTTAGTTCGCCGCCGTCGGCTTTTTGTTCTGGAGGAGGACTTCCGCCAAACATTGGATTGCCGCCACCACCTGGTTTCGGCAGACGCGGAGCCATCGCTAGTCCGGATTGATTCTGGAACACAAACGGACATGGATCATCAAAGATTAACGTTGGTTTACCGGCCTTCACATACTGTAGAAGGTTTTCCATCTGAGGGTCCGTCAATGAAGACGGCATGATGGCAATCAGCACATCAAAGTTCTGTTTACCTGCTTCAGGTTTCCTTGCAGCTTCGGCCTCGTCAGGTGATTCTTCAACTTTGGGAGCCGCAGCCAACAAGATCGGCTGCGATGGATTCACCGCAATGACTTTGTATTGCTTTTCCAATTCGCGAACGATATCCCATTTGCCGCCCTGGCCGTCGCCTTCAGCGATCGCTCGAGCATCCGTGAGCAAGATTCCCACGGTCAAACGTTGTTCCTGCGACACCGTTCGCAGCGACCGAGTTAATTCATATTCGATCGGTAAACCTTTGCCGAAGAATGGAATCACGAGTTCATCGTTGGGACTCTGTAAAAACGCACCCATGAAGACGTCGGCTTCTTCGCGTTTGCCATTGCGATCATAAGAGAGTCGAACAGGGTCAATTCCAAGTGTTCGAGCTTGTTCCGCATCTTCACTGAAAGGTTCGACAGACACATCGCGCCATTCGATCGCGCCGCCGCCCTGCATTTCGAACTCACGCAGCAAGCCTCGAAGCTGACGGCGAATTTCAACATAGTCACCTGGCACATCCGGGCTGATGAAAGACTGAATCGTAATCTTTTGAGACTTTTGAAGATCCTTCAAGGTGGATCGTGTTGCATCTGACAGCGTAAATAAATTCTCAGCCGACCAGTCTGCCCTTGCTGGATAAGTCCAGAAAATTGATAGCAAACTTGCAAAAGTGATCAACAAGCATGCGGCTCGAATAAGGTACTGAAAACCCATGCCAAGTTGTTGACTTGCGGCCCATCGCCGCTTGGAAATCACAATCAGATTCAGGTACAGCATTACAGCGGCAAAGAATGCAAACCACGCAATACCGGAAAGTGGTAGCACGCCGCGTCCAAGATCCGAAAGCTGTTGTTGCAGGCTGATTGATGTCACTGCCGTTCTTAAGTCATAAAGACTGACCGTGGAGCCAACTGCACTGAAGAACCATTCAATGATGTCGGTCACATAGAACAACATCACCGGAACGCAACAAAAGACTCCACCCAACACAAACGCCACCGTGGAATTATTTGTCAAAGACGAAGCCAGCATCCCGGCTGTCAACAGCGCGGCACCGGCCAGCCAATATCCCAGATAAGTGCTTAACAGAGTGCCGAAATCTGGGGTTCCCAGCCACGCAAGCACAACGATGTTGATCATGGAAAACAACAGCGCGACGGTGTAAACCGCCAGCACAGCCATGTACTTCCCGGCCAGAATCTCCACGTCCGTCGCTGGCATCGTAAACAGCAACTCGTCGGTCCCCAGCTTACGTTCATCGGACCATGTCGTCATCGTGATTGCGGGAATCACAAACAGCAGCAGCCACGGATACCATTCCGTCAATTGATCCAGATTCGCTTGATTCGCCGCAAAAAATATCGAAGAAAATGCCATCGCAGCGGATGCGACGCAGAAGACGATAATAAACAGATACCCCAGAATCCCTGAGAAGTAGCTGTGGAAATTTCGCTTGGAAATTGCCAGAATCACATGACTTCGAACCATAAAGACACCTGCGTATTGCGAACGATTGCTATCCGTTGAACCCGAAGACCATTGCGACCTAGGCCGCGTTGCTGGTCAGCTTGCGGAATTGTTTTTCCATATCCACTTCGTTGGCCCCGAGATCTGCCGTCGGTCCATCGAACACAACTCGACCATTATCCACCATCACTACACGAGCACAAACGGCGCGAACTTCCTGCAGAATATGAGTCGACAGCAGAATAGTTTTTGTTTTTGCCAGTTCCACGATCAAATCACGCATACCATGCACCTGATTTGGATCAAGTCCACTCGTCGGTTCATCCAGAATCAAAACCTGAGGATCATGCAGCATCGCGTGAGCCATCCCCACGCGTTGACGGAAACCACGTGAGAGCTTGGAAATCGGCTTCCGCCAAACTTCTGAGAGCGAGCACTTATCTGAGACCCATGACATGCGTCGAGCCAGCGTGTCTCCCGAAAGGCCGCGAACTTCGCCCATATATTTGAGCAGGCTTTCCGGCGTCATTTCGACATACAGCGGGCCATTTTCCGGCAAATAACCCAGCATTTCACTGGCTTTTATGCGATCCTGACCGACATTAATTCCGGCCAGAAAGGCTTCACCACGGCTTGGGGCAAGGAAGCCTGTCAGCATTTTCATTGTCGTGCTTTTACCGGCGCCGTTGGGGCCGAGAAACGCACAGATCTGACCGCGAGGCACGGTGAACGTTACGTCCCGAGTTGCAGCAAATTCACCGTAGAACTTGCTTAGACCTCGAGCTTCAATCATCACGTCGGTCGACGTCGCTGGTGACGAACCCATCAAATGACATCCTCGTTCGACTGTATTAAACTTCTGCGACTTGCGCAGAATCATTATTCCGATCCCGCATCGTCCCGAGTTTCCAGAAGATTGCAATCGACCCCGGCAGTTTGATCACTCACGAGGGCAGGAATGTTCATACCATGGAAACGAGAGTAACTCTCATGCTCATTTCTGCCAAACCGGCAGCAACAGAATATCGTCGGCCACAAGTTGCAAATCTGTCGCTCAAACAGGGAAGTTCTTTGCAGACTTCAACCTTTGTGGCCGCTGTTCTACGATTACCGCACACGATCTATTCAACTACAACGGAGTTAAATTCATGTCAGATGTGTCACGTCGAGCTTTTATGCATGCCGCTGGTGTCGCAGCGATGGCGGTGAGCGCAGCACCTTCTGCGAATGCTGCGGCAGTTGTGAATTCAAGTCGCGTCGCCGGAAAAGTCAAAACAGTTTCGTCTGCGAATGGTCTGGAAGC
>JBDNFT010000276.1:0-1951 GCA_041689695.1 Planctomycetaceae bacterium
ATTCTTCGAGAGACCGACAAGGCCGTTCTGTTTGTGATTAGGGGCGGGCAACACTGGCTGCCACGCTCGCAGTTACGTGGGTTTGATCGGCGTTCGGTCGTGATGAGCACATGGATTGCCAAACAGAAGGGGTTCGCTTCGGTATGAAAAATCGAGATCCAACACCCGACGAAATAGAAGCGGCTTGCCAATTGATTCGCTCAACGTGGTCAGCACAGGAGCGCCTGAAGCGATTGCGGGTTGACCTGCGGCCCCGTGTTAAGGCGGCAGACGGCCGATTGTGTGACATGACATCGGACGATCTGGAGGCACATCACCGGCGAGGCGACGAATGACAGGCCATACCCTCCAGGGGGGGGCTTTTTAGGTTCCTCCTGATCGTCCTGCACTCTATGCGGTAAAGGAAGGTCCGTTTCTTCTCGCAGCCGCAAATTCCTACCTACTTTTTAGGCAAAAAAAATGAAACGTCTGAACAGTCGACTCGATGCACTCGAGGCATCACAAAACACGAACGAGCTATCGCCATCCGCCAGAAAAATGCTGGTCCAGATTCTCGCGAAACGCGACGCCTTGTTCTGGCCCTGGCGGATGACGAAATCCTATCAACCGCCGATGACAGAAATTCGCGCTCGGCAGCGAGAATACCTTGCGGGCATCGCCGGTGTTTCCGCAAAAGGATCGGGCAGTCAATCCGATTGGAAGAGCGCCCACGAACTCCGGCGCGAACTGATTACTTCGGGGATGCTGAAGCCGGTGTCATCCGGCGGTCAGATTGTCAGTGTGAATCTGACGCAACTTGGCGAGGCCGTCGCAAAGGCTTTGGTCGGTTCTCGTTTTCCTTCCGATCACGTTTGCCAGCTTGCGTTTCTGATGTTGCAGGCGATGACGGATGATCAAGGAACGCCAATTCGCGAACATGTTTTGCTGGGGTGTCCATCACATGGCAATCCAGGCGAGTGGGACGACTCGACAGAGCGAATGTTGCCAGCGCTGGTCTGCGGAGCTGCACGTTCAACCCCGGACGGATGCGGAAGAATTTTGTACTCATTCACAACGGGTGCAAAAATGCCTGAAACGATCGCGGTGCAAGTCGCGTCTGAGGGATGGGCCGAAGAAGTTTATTTGGACGTGTTCGACAGCGAGCGGATCGCACTGGAAAATACAGAACCGCGCGATTTGCACGAAGTTTTTATCCCGATCGGCTGTTCGGATTGTTGGCCAACAACGGAGGAAGATACCCATGAAAAGTAAGTCCAGAATTTTTGAACCATTGGCCATCACCGTGGCCAGCGGAAGTTCCATCAAGGCGGCGGCGGTTATCGTCGGTTGCAGCTTGCAGGCCGCATACAACATGAGCGGGTCCGCAGAATTCCGGCAGCGTGTCGCTGAGATCCGCACGGAGCTGACAACCGAAGCTGTTGGAAAGCTCACAGAAGCGTGCGTTGAGGCCGTCGATACGCTCCGGGAACTGTTGAAGCCGGAGAATGAACCGTCAGTTCGTCTGAATGCGTCTAAAGCGATCCTGGCGAACGTGGGGCCGTTGAGTGAATCGGGTGAGCTCCGCGCACGAATCGACGCGATTGAAAGTCAGGGGCCTGTCCTGCGGGTGGCGCGATGAGATCCGGTGAACGATGTACCATCTGCCGCTCGGGCCGCATGAGGACGCGCACAACAATAACTCGAGGCTCGAGCCGGATTCGATATCTGGTCTGCCGACATTGTGGCGCGACTGGAAAAGAGAGTTTGTCACTGGATGACATCGGCAGAGCGATCATTCTTCCAGTTGCTACGCATAGCAATGGCGATTCACCCCTCGCGACAGAAGCACGATAGAATCTCCGGCAGACGATGACACACTTTTTCAATGGGAGCACAACGAATGTCCGATCGAGATTTCAACGACGCAGCGAAACGACGCCAAGGCGAAAAACTCCAAACCGAACGCGACGAA
>JBDNFT010000277.1:0-1889 GCA_041689695.1 Planctomycetaceae bacterium
ATCGCTGGTCGGCAAATCCAATCGAAAATGTTTCGACTGGTCCGGTCGCCAACTGACTCATGATGGCCACAACGACGCTTGAATCAACTCCTCCGCTCAGCAGGGCACCGATCGGCACGTCGGAAATCATACGTAACCGCACGGCCTCCGTGAGGACTTCCGAAAGACCTTCGAGTGCGTCGCGCTCCGAGACCTCTGATTTGGGGCCATACGCCAGTTGCCAGTAGCGTTTTGTCTGGGGTCCGGCGGCGGGTTTATCCGTTTCCAATGTCAGGACATGGGCTGGCGGCAGCTTGTAAACATTTTTGTAAATGGACTGCGGAGCCGGGATGTAGCTGTAGGCCAGGTAATCATCGATGGAGTTGGGATTGATGTCTCGGCGAACAGACGGATGAGACACCAGCGACTGCAGTTCTGACGCGAACAGAAACTGCCCATCGGCCACCGTGTAAAACAGCGGTTTTTTTCCGGTCCTGTCCCGAGCCAGCAGCAGGCGTCGGCGATTTTGATCCCAGATCCCAAAGGCAAACATCCCGCGAAAACGCTGCACACAGTCATCTCCGTATTCCTCATAGGCATGCACAATCGTTTCGGTGTCGCTGTTGGTCGCGAACTTATGTCCGCGTTTCAGCAGTTCGTCTCGCAGCAGTTGAAAGTTGTAGATCTCGCCATTGAACGTCACCCAAATGGTGCCGTCCTCATTCGACATAGGCTGCTGGCCTGTCGATAGATCAATGATACTCAGCCGCCGATGCCCCAGCGCCGCATTGCCATCGACGTGGATCCCCTGCGCATCCGGCCCGCGATGCTCAAGCAAATCACACATCCGCCGCAACGCCGCAGTGTCCGCAGGGCGATGCTTGAGGTCAATAATACCCGCAATGCCACACATCAGGTTTTTAGTTTTCGGTAATAAGTACCCATCACGCTCCGCCGTGATGAGCCGGTGATCTTGCTGTAGCTGAAGTCGCCAGACTTCAGACCGCAGGGTTAAACGTCTAAATTCTGGCGAATTCAGCTACGAAAAATCCTTAACGGCGTTGCCCGCAGGGGCGCCAACAAGTGGTGGCACTGCGTCCATTGACATTACCGATGCCGGCTTGCTCGCGTTCGCCACCCAGCCCGAGTAAGGATGAACGGCGACATCCTGCAGCCCCGCATCTTCGAGAAATTCCTGCACTTCGCGTTGGCTGTACCGATTTTCAATCGGTGCCGAGAAGCGATCGAACTGGTCATTCAGCAAAACGCCAAATGGGTAATCGGAGTATTGTTTTAACGGGAGCGACTCTGCAAGAGATCGCGTCGGGGGGAACATCCTGAGCATCCGGTAAGGAAGCACAAAGGTCATCCATGCGGCCGCTGATATCGGATAGCAGAGCAGTTGCAGCAATCTGTGCGGCATTCTCGCTGTGATACTGCGGATTCCGTTAACACATTTCAAGAGCACTCGTTTCCACAACGGAGCATCTTCCAGTTTCCAGTACAAGTAGATCTGCAGACTTCCCTTAGGTTTGACGGCTTTCACCAGTTCCTTCAGTCCGTCTTCGGGGCATGGCAGATGATGCAGGACGCCGAAAGAATACACGAAGTCGAATGTGGCATCGCGGAATGGGAGTTCCAGCAAACTGGCCTGAACGATGTGGGCGTTCGGCAAGTGTCCAACGTTGTGATACGCGGCATCGACAGCCCGGGAAAAGTCCACGCCAATCGTTTCACGACCATATTGTGCCGAGTAGTAAAGGTGTCGCCCCATACCGCAACCGGCATCAAGGACGAGATTGCCGTCGAACGATTTTTCGGAATGAGGTTGCATGTAGCCCCAAAAGTTCGTCTCCCACTCATCCCGCATGGCAGAGAATTGCGTCCATTCAAAGCCAAAGCTCTTTTGA
>JBDNFT010000278.1:0-3370 GCA_041689695.1 Planctomycetaceae bacterium
CCGAAGATGAAGGCTTTAATTCGCCGGGCCGGGAGTGAATTGATCCGCAGACGATTTGAAGACTCGGCGTCTTTGCTGCCTGCTGTATAGGCTTCGTTGGTCGAATACCTGGAAGAGCATCAACTGATTCTCAACGGACCATTTGATGCGGCCAGATGTCCGGGTGCGACGATGCGTAGCCTGGACACTGAGGCGATAAAAGCCTTTATCCGCGATGCCCGTGCCGTTCGCGGGTTTCCTTTGAAGGAGTCAGCTTCCGCTGACGAACTGCTCACGCATCTGAATTTGCTCCATGACGGGCGGCCCACTCATGCGGCAGTCCTGTTGTTCGGTAAACAGCCTCAACGATTTCTGCCAGCGTCTGAGATTAAGTGCGCTCACTTTCACGGGATGGAAGTGGCCAAGCCGATTCCTTCGTATCAGGTCTATAAAGGCTCGGTCTTTTCGCTGGTGGATCAGGCGGTCGATTTTGTCATGTCGAAGCTGGCCTTGCACGTGGGAACGCGTGCGGAAAGTCCTCAGGCTCCTGTCAGCTACGAGATCCCCCGAGAAGTGGTTGCCGAGGGGATCGTTAATGCGGTCGCCCATCGAGACTATTCCAGCAATGGCAGTGTGCAGGTGATGCTGTTTGCAGATCGACTGGAGGTCTGGAATCCCGGTCGTCTGCCGGGTTCGCTGACAATCGCCCGCCTGCGTGAACCTCACGGATCAGTTCCCCACAATCCACTGCTGGCGGAACCGTTGTATTTAACCCAGTACATCGAGCGACTTGGAACCGGAACGGGCGATATGATTCGCCGCTGCCGAGAGCAGGGACTCAAGGAGCCTGAGTTTGCTATCACCGACGGCTTCAGGCTGACGATCTGGCGTGTTGCAAGGGCCGCAACTTCGGGGAAAACTTCGGGGAAAACTTCGGGGAAAACGCCTGCGAGAATCGTGGAGTTGATGCGGAATAATCCGGAAATAACAATCCCTGAGATTGCAAGCAAACTGCGACGCACAACTCGGGCGATTGAGCTGCAGATTCACGATTTGCGACAACAGGAAATCATTGGCCGTATCGGACCCGCCAAAGGTGGACGCTGGGAGGTATTCGAGTGAGCACAATCGGACTGACACGATTGCCGAAGAGGTGACGCTGAACGGCGGCCACGAAAGGCGGCCACGAAAGGCGGCCACGAACGGCGGCCACGAACGGCGGCCACGAACGGCGGCCACGAAAGGCGGCCACGAACGGCGGCCACGAACGGCGGCCACGAAAGGCGGCCTGAACGCCTACGCGGATCTGTTCAGAACACTTGATCTCTACCGTATGGTCTTCGACCAGAACCGGCAGGAAGACTTGGTGCAATATCTTCTCGCACGGCTTCCACAAGTGAAGATGGAACGCATCGCAGAAATATCCCGAGTTGATTTGTCTCCTGTGTGAAAATCATGGGGCAGAGAGTTCAAATTTCTGAATACGCTGGCTACCAGAATCCGCGACCTAGAGGCAGCCCGTGCAGTCGAACGCCATTGTGTCGCTGACTCGCGGGAATTCATAATCGAAACACGAATTCCATTCTGGATCGAAACCAAACTGGGTGTCCTCGGCACGTGAAGATCGACGGCTTTGCAAGTCACTCCGTCGTCGCTGTCGAAGACGACATATTGCCAGTACGAATCAATCATTTATCGAAGATTGCCTGTCGCTTGCCTTAGGGGCGAAGGAGGTTATGCTGGCGAAAGTACGCTTATCCAACAGTCCTCTGTCCCGCAATTGACGGTGCTCAGTGTCCACCAAAACTCATTACGAAATTCTGCAGGTCCATCCCGAGGCATCGCCGGAGGTGATCAAAGCGGCTTACAAGAGCCTCTCTACGAAGTTCCATCCGGACCGGGACAAGTCGGCAGACGCCGCCGGTCGGTTTGCCGAGATTCAAAAGGCTTTCGATGTATTGTCTGATGCAGACAGACGAAGGCAGTATGACGCGGATCTGGCGCGCGGATTGGAAAGTACATCAGCGACGTCCGGTTCGTCGGTCGTCTTCCGAGTCGATGGGACCAGCACGTTTCTTACGCTGGACGAGCATCATCGAAGAGGCTGGCAAGAAGCAGCCGCATGTGATCTGAGCAACCACGATTTTAGTGGTGTGTCTTTCAAGGATGCCAAGCTGGCCAAAGCAAAGCTGGACGGCAGTCGGTTCAACGGCTGCGATTTTCGAGGAGCGGATCTGACCGATTGTTCGGCAAAGGATTGTCAGTTTGACAAGGCTGACTTCGCGGGTGCGAAGCTAACCAAGTGTGAATTCTCCCAGGCCAGTCTGATCGACTCTAATTTGAAGTGCAGTGACCTGCGTCAACTGGTCGTCCTGAGGACGAACCTTCAGCGGGCACAGATGCAGGGATGCAATGTCGGTGGCGTGGATCTGAGTTCTTGTAATCTGGTGGACGCGAATCTGACTGGTTGTGTCTTTGACGATTCGACGAAGTTTACTGTGGGTTACCCGGTGCCGAAGGAGGCGGTGAACTGGGACGCAGAGCGGCGGAGGGATTCGGAGGAAACGTCCCGTGTATTGCGCATGATGCTGGCGATTGGACTTGTCCTACTTCTGTTTATTGTTGTTTTTGCGGCAATACAACGGTGATTATGAAGGTTAATGCTTGCCACGCTGGGTTTCAACCGATTTTTCACCCTCCCGACTCAAGTGTTCGAATGTGTCTTCAACTGACTTGTAAACTCAGCGAGGCAATTGCGGATTTCAAAGGTTGGCGCATGGCCCAAAAACTGCGAGCGATTTTGCACGTCGATAGGCACAAACAAAAAGGAGCAGAAAATGGAATTGGCAGTTGGAATCATCATGGTGTGTTTCGCAGTTTTCTGGGTTCTCGCATATCTGATTAGCTTGTTTGCAAACGAACCAGAAAAGCAGGGATCGAGCCAGCCTCTAACAATCGCGGACGACACGCCAACAGATGACAGTCTTGCTTCGAGGCTTGCGAAGATGGCCGCAAAGCCACACAAGAAAAGAACTGAAATTGAGCAGATGTGTCTGGAGATGGCCGCGACAAAGTATGAAGCGTTTTTCGCAGAAATGGTCTTTGACTCGTTAAGCCTCGAAGAGAAATTGGGCGTAGTGTCTGACTTCCTAAACTCTAATCTCAAAGATATGGCAGATTATCAAGGCGATGATCCGCGCGTCAAAGCGCAGATGATGATGACAGAGCATCAGTTAAGGGAATTACAACAGGAAATCCAGGAGGCAATCAGACTGTCTAGCCCTTAAACAAGCGACATCCTCACGGCTTTTCGGGGTCAAAAATTGCGCAGCGGCGAGCGGAAGTGAGCGGGTCGCCGGAGTGACTTTGAGTTAGGAGTGACATAAGCGAG
>JBDNFT010000279.1:0-2485 GCA_041689695.1 Planctomycetaceae bacterium
ACAACGACCGGTAAGTCGAAATTGCAAGTCGAGGAATCAAACGACTTGCGTAAGACGGCCGAAGACCACAGCCGCGACGAGAAAATCGCATCGACGTTTCGATTTCGGGAGCTCGGCAAGGAATCAGGCTTCGATTTCGAGCGTTACGATGACATCAAAGGCCAGCACCGCATTCTCGAAGTGAATGGTGGCGGAGTTGCAGTCTTCGATTTTGATCACGACGGATGGCTCGATGTCTTTATGAGCAACGGCTGTCGGTTGCCGCTCAGCCAGGATACTCGAGAGACGCCGGGAAAGTTATTCCGCAATCTCAAGGCGATGAAGTTTCAGGACTGTAGCGAAACATCAATGTTACGGCAGTTCGGCTATTGCTACGGTTGTGCAGTTGCGGATGCCAATGAAGATGGTTTCGAAGATCTGTATCTCACAGCGTATGGGGGAAATCAATTCTGGATCAACAATGGCGATGGTACCCTATCTGAAGTGGCTGCCAGTAATGGCACTTTAACCGGCGTCTGGGGCTCAAGTGCCGCCTTTGCAGATCTCAATGGTGACCAGTGTCAGGATTTGTACGTCGTGAACTATCTCGAAGAGTCCGATGAAAATCCTCACCTCTGCCCGGAACCCACAAGTCCCGACGGATACGTGGGATGCTCGCCGGCTATATTCAATGGTGTGCCTGATTCCCTTTTTCTTTCCGATGGAGCAGGAAACTACATCAATGCGTCATTCGCAGCAGGGCTGAAAGAACTGCCGGGAAAAGGACTGGGAGTCGTGATCGGAGACTTCGGAGGTGACTATCGCCCGGAGATCTACGTCGCGAATGACGGTGAGCCCAACTATCTTTTGACGATTGCGCCTGCAGCATCGATAGATGGGCGAATCACTGGAATTCGACTGCATGACAATGCAACATCGGCAAACGCAGCCTTGAATGAACACGGGTATGCTCAGGCGAGCATGGGGGTAGCGGCTGCGGATTTTAATCGAGATGGCGCAATGGATATTTTCCTGACACACTTTTTCGGTGACACAAACACACTCTATCTGAATCGATCTGCAGGAAACAATCTGCTGTTTGAGGATGCAACCCGTCTATCACGTTTGGGTCCGCCAAGCCGTAGTGTCCTCGGTTTTGGTGTCGCCAGTATCGACATCGACAACAACGGATGGATAGATCTGCTGGTCGCCAATGGCCATGTCGATGACCGAACGTGGGGCAAGGCTAGTCAACCGTATCAAATGTTGCCTCAGGTTTTCGAAAACATGCAGGACGGCTCATTCCGTGAGATGTCAGATGGAGCAGGTTCATATTTCAATCAACCAACATTAGGCCGCGGTTTGGCTATCGGCGATCTTGACCGTGATGGCCGTCTGGACGCCGTCATCTCGCACCAACTCGTTCCCTCTGTGATGCTGCAGAACGAAACAAGTTGCGGAGATTCCGTCACGCTGCGATTGATTGGGACAGCATCCAGTCGGACGCCGATTGGTGCAAAAATCCGGGTTCTAGGAAGTTGGCTGCACACGGAAGAGCAATTGATCGGCGGTGAAAGTTTTCAGGCGGCGTGCGCAAACGAGATCCACATTGGCGGAATTCCAGCGGCAGCGTTGAATCTGGAAATCACATGGCCAAATGGTTTTGTTGAAAACGTCGAAATTCCCGGCAAGGATGGATGGATAATTCGCGAGCGAGGCAAGACAACCGTCACAGGATTTTAGCTTTACTTACCAAAAGTGGCCGTTTAACGCGCTCTTAGCCGACGACGATATCACCGCGGTCTCCATTCCATCACGGTTATCCTTCGCGCGGCCAGAAATGAGACCGGCGAGCGGAGCGGCGTGAGCCCTCCGGTACCTCGTTCTTGTACCAGCACACTCACTCACGCACGCCGCTCGCCAGTTCTCTCACTCTTCACCGCGCGGAGTAAGAACCCGATCGCATTCTGGATGATTGTGATACATGTGATCAGTTTTTTTCCGGGTTGTTGCAAATTTCATGAGCTCAAAGTTCACTTTATTGGACAATTTAGAATTGAGAATCCATCAATAATTCTGTAGTCTGCACGAACCCTGTGCTCTTGCAGGACAGATTTTGTGAATTTTTACTAATTTCGGAGGTGCGTATGATGGGTCGTCGCGTTGGCCGCAAGGCCTTTACATTGATTGAACTTTTGGTGGTGATTGCGATTATCGCAATCCTCATCGCGTTACTGCTGCCTGCAGTTCAACAGGCTCGTGAAGCAGCTCGCCGTACGCAGTGCAAGAATAATCTGAAGCAGCTGGGTCTTGCGATCCACAACTATCACGATGTGTTTAATGCCATTTGCCCTGCTGAGACGCATACGGATTATAACTTAGGTGCTGGCATCCTTGGACCACGACGTCTCAGTGCATTTGTCAATCTTCTGCCCTACTTTGAACAGGCAAATCTTTATCAGCAGATTCAGGCTGCAATTGCCGCGCGAACCGACAGCGGCCCTGT
>JBDNFT010000280.1:0-2695 GCA_041689695.1 Planctomycetaceae bacterium
ATTGATCAACAGGTCGCGATGCGGCGTAGTTTCTATGACCGCAATGATGTAGAAGTGCTCAGCGGCGACGGCTGCTTCCAGGATGCAAATCGAATACAAGTTGAACACGAAGACGGCAGCACCACGATCGCTCATGCAAAGCATTTTGTCATTGCCACTGGTTCACGTCCCTATCGCCCGCCGGAAATCGATTTTAATCATCCGCGAGTTTTCGACAGTGACACAATTTTGAATTTGCCAGAGACTCCGAAGACGATGACCATCTATGGAGCCGGCGTGATCGGCTGCGAATATGCGTCGATGTTCCGTAATCTGCAGGTCAAACTGAACCTCGTCAACACGCGCGCCAAGATGCTGGAATTCCTCGACGACGAAATCTGCGACGCTCTCGCCTATCACATGCGCGACACCGGCGTCAGGATGCGGAACAGCGAAACGTTCGAAAAGCTTGAAACATTCGACGACCACGTTGTGATGCATTTGAAATCCGGTAAGCAACTGAAGAGTGACATTGTTCTGTGGGCCAATGGTCGATCCGGCAATACCGAAGGCTTGGGTCTGGAAGCCGCCGGTCTGAAATCCAATCATCGCGGACAACTTGAGGTCAATGCTCATTTTCAAACGTCACAGCCGCATATCTATGCGGTGGGCGATGTGATCGGCGTGCCAGCTTTGGCAAGTGCAGCATATATTCAGGGACGATTCGCCGCACGTCATCTAGGCGAAGGCGATGCGGATCAATTTCGACTTGATGACATTCCGACTGGCATTTACACCAGTCCCGAAATCAGCAGCGTCGGCAAAACCGAACGAGAACTCACGGATGAATGTGTGCCGTACGAAGTCGGACACTCGATGTTCAAGAACCTTGCTCGTGCGCAGATCATGGGACGTCCCATCGGTATGCTGAAGCTCCTGTTCCATCGGGATACGCTGGAGATTCTGGGAGTCCACTGCTTCGGCGTGAATGCGACGGAGATTATTCACATCGGCCAGGCCATCATGGCTCAACCGGGCACAGCCAATTCGCTGTTGTACTTCATCAACACGACATTCAACTATCCGACGATGGCCGAAGCCTACCGCGTGGCGGCGTTGAATGGATATAACCGCGTGAAGTGAACTTAAAGGTGAATTGATGTATCTCGATTCACTAAGAAGTGCTGTTTCCATGATCGTTGCCATTGATTGATAGCAATGCAGAAAAACATCACTCAGCGTTCTGCGAAGTGTCTGGTGCCGAGTTCAACAACTTCCCAAGATCGGTCAAACGCCGAGTGACATGGTGAGTCAAGGCGTCAGGTCGAAAGTTGATTGGCAATCGTCCGCCTGTCGAATAGGACCGGTGACCGTCCCAGACCTCCACGTGCGGAAGATAGTCCAGAATTCGCGTGCAATTGCCTGGGCGGTTAAATAAGTCGTCTTTGATATACAGCACTGGTGTTCCGAACGCCAGGCAGGGAAGCATGACATGCAGGCGTGAAGTGACGACAAGTTCCGCCTGTTGATAGGCTACGAGTGCATCGAACACGGCCTGTCGCCGAAATTCCTGATTTGCCCTCTGCATGCCTGGAATCTTGTGAGTACGCTGCAGGACTTTTGGAAAATCGACGCGGGGCCAAAACTCAGTTGTCTTGGCAGCATCCACAAACAGCACTGTTCCTGACTGCTGCGGTTCCCCTCTCTTGAGTGTCAATGTTGAGCAGCCTTCAAAGATTGCCGATACGCCATGCCGCAGAAAAAATTCCGCCGAAGATGCGTCGCGGCAGGGAATGGTCGTCTCAAGGCGTTTCCACCATTCCATATTCCGGGACATGAGTTCTCTCGACCCGTCTGCAATATGAATCGCCAGTGGATGGACTTTGGAGATTGCTGGTGGCGGCCACCGTTCGCTTTGAAGCAGCCATCCAAACAGCACTAGATTTTGAAACTCTGGTCCATCATCAAGGCAATCGCGGTCGAGGGTGTGATCGCTGTTGATAAACTGGCGGACAGCAAACGATTGAATGTCATCTCCTAGATTCCGAGTTGTAAATCGCAACAAGGCAGTCTCTGCAATCAACGAATCGGTTCCTCCGAAGAGTTTGTGAATTCAGCCTCAGTCATCGGACGGATTTCCAGTTTTTGTAGTTCGAACGTCCCTCCATCGTTGCTGCCGAGCAGTATGCCTGACGAATTGCTGATGTCCCAGCCAGCGCCGAGCGATAATGTTGAAAAGTCTCCTTTCCAATCCATTATCGGCCCTGTGCTGTTCCGGAGTGACAGCGAATTCTCTCCGACATCCAACAGCAATTCGGTCGCTGAGTCAGCGGTCAGTGTCAGTACATTTTCACTGGTCATCACCAGTCTCCCCGAATTTGTTGTGCCCATTGCCGAAAGATGAACCTCACCATTTTTTCTTAATGAGTCGATCAGCAAGTAACATTGCCGAGTATTGTCTTTGAGACCGATTATGAACGGGCCTTCGCCTGCCTTACGTTGAATCCTGAAAAGCAACCGAAAGCTTTGTGGCAATAAGATAGGTACAAATAATTTGCTGGGTGTATCGCTGGGAATCGTCAATTTCCCATCGGATATTTGCCATCCGCTACCTTTGACGATTGTTGTCGCCAAATTCAGAGCCTTGAGCAGATCCGTTGGTTGGGTAATCCGGGACAATATCGGCTCAGGTGCGGGAGTCTCCGCAGTCGTGACA
>JBDNFT010000281.1:0-9011 GCA_041689695.1 Planctomycetaceae bacterium
TGGCGTGATGTCTTCAATCGGGCGAGTAATCAATTTTGGCGAAGCGGCAGGCAGGCTGACGGGGATGGCGTTGCTGCCGGAGACTGCCGTGACTGAAGACGACAGATTCTCTGGCTGTCCGTTCGCAGGCTGGAAGCCCACGCCACGCGAGACGACCGCCTTCGGCATGGCCATCCATAGACAAATCGCCGCGAGAACGATCGGCACGATCAACGTAAAGTAACGGCGACCTGTGCGGTCGGTTTCAGTTGGTGTTGTGAAAACTGGCTGGGACATATCTGTATTCTCCGGAAAGTTTGGAATTTGAAAAGGGTGAACCGTTTGAATAGCGGGACCGAAAATCTCTTTCGATCAACAGGCAGGTAGCAGTGACGGGCGCACAGCACTGGCCATCGAATTAAAACCAAATTGCAGTAAGTCCTCGTGTTCCTCGGATCGCGACCACCAGTCCGCCAGATCGCGTTCGTCCTTCTCGTTCACTCTTGACGCAGCGAGATTGCCACTTGTCAGCTTGCGGCGCTTTCTCAACAGCAGCACTTGCTGAGCCGCCAGCACGATCCCAGCCGCCGCCAGCCATGTGGTGCTCCAGGCCTGTGCGGCTTCAAGATCCTCATCAGAAACGAGCCCGAGTGCCGCCAGTTGAACATTGTCGGCAGCGAAGCCAATCACAACAGGCGTTCCGGCGACGAAGCACATGCGGTTGACAAAGCCAAGAACTTTGCCAGCCACTGGTGCCAATGCAAGATAGTCCATAACTCCAAGGGAACTACCGCCCTGGGTCCAGGCTTTGGCGACTACTTTACCGACGCCAACGACTGACCCTGCAGTCGTGTAGACTCTTGCAATCTGAATCAGCCGTCCGACCTGGCAGACTCCGCTTCCCGCCCCAAAGCCAATGACGATCTGATGCACGGCACCGACGATTTCTCCTGCCATGAATGCCGTCGAATCCGGATTCACCTGATTCAAATAGCTTGTGTCACCCAGCACGCCCATATAACCGCCCAATGTCAGCGTGTTTGCCCAACCGGCGAAAAAATCGGTCGTTGTGTTGAGCATGTTGTCGAAGTTCTGACTCGCCGAATACAGTTCGTTGATATAGTAGGACGTCGGCCGTGCGTTGACTTCTGTTTGATGAGCAATTACAGCATCGACGCCATCTTGAATTCGCTTTGCTGCGGTAGCGATCATGGCAGCTTTTTCAGCGTTGACCGACGCTGGCAAGGCATTGTCTTGAGCGGTGGCCCGTGCAATGCCGAGATCGCGTTCCGCTCCAGCCACTGCGATTGCAGCAATGACAAACGCTTCCGCATCAGTTTTTGCCTGCGTCAGATCGTTGGCGATACTGTCTCGCTCCTTGATGACGTAGGCGGCAATTTCCGCGATCGCCTTATTGTAGTCATCAGTGGCAGATCGCCGATCCGCAGCAGCCCCGAACGCTGCCACCGCAAGGTCTCGAATGGTGTTGTAGCCAACCTCCGCTGTCGCAGCAGTTGCGGCAGCAGTGTTGTCGGCAATATCGGCTGTGTGGCTGGCATCAGCAGCATCCTTGGCATATTCACGATCCGCAGCAGCGCCTTCGTTGATGAGATCCGCTGCAGCCTGAGCTTGCGACGTTGTCTGTGCTGCATTCAAGCTGACGACAGCGTTGGCCATTGCAAGCCATGCTGCATTTAGTGAACCAGCCCAAAGCGATGTTGCCATTGCCATCCCCTGCTGTGCTGAGAGTTCAGACATCGCATTGGCAATTTTCTTCGTTCCATATTCGACAGCGGCGGTGACAGCATTCGCGTTCCCGGCGTTCTGTACCATCGCTGCCTGCATCCGGGCATTTTCAACTGTGAACACTGCGTTGAAATTCAGTTGAGCGACGCCAGTCACGACTGTTGCCCACGCACCGATGTACGCGGTTTGACGCGTAGACTCCGCACCATTCAGAGAATGACCATAGTTGATTGATGGTCCTTCCAGGGACGTGACAAATGTCAGATCCGCTGCCACGGTTGCATTTGTCAATTCTTCATCGGCTGCTGCAACAGCCATGGCGTTCGCCAATCCCGCGTCCGCAACTGCGTCGGAAAACGTATGTTCTGCTTCTGTAGCCGCAAGGTCGTACACACCTTGAGCCATTGTCGCGGCGATAGATTGCGTCAGAGAGGCGTTGATCAGCTTTATGGCGAGATTCTTGTCCGCGAGGGCAAGTGCTTTGTCTCGGGTTTCTTCTATGGTGAGAACAGCATTGTCGAAAGCCGCTTCACGATCGGCCAAACTTGTCAAATAGGTCCCGCGGCGCGAAGCAGCCGACGATGCGAACGAAAATGCCGCATTGGCCGAACCGACAAGGAGTTCCAACGAGGCGTTTCCAACCCGAATCGCCAATGTTGCCTGCGCGCCAGCATCAGCAGATGCTGCGGCATTCTGTGGATCCTGAAGTGACGTGGCATACGTCACCGCCGCACCCGCGCCGACGCCGTCAAACACTTTGGCTGCACTCAATGCGATGTCCCGGATCGACTCGGGCAATGGGCCTGGGTCGTTACTCATTATCTGAGGCATAAACCATGCCGTTTCTGCGGCCCAAAAAAGTCCGTATTGAAACTGTTTGGCAGCCCATGCTCCTGCTTCGGTGCTCCCGTATTCAACCCCGGCCGCGATTTGAGCGGCGTTCAAGACCAAGTGAGCAAACCAGACGGAATCTTTCAATGCTTTGTCTGCAGCCTTCACTTCATCGTTGTAGGTTGTCTGCAAGCCCGCGACCGTGCTATTGTGCTGCTGAGCGTAGGTATCTGTATCGGCTGAATAACTATCCCAAAGTCCGCGTGAATCTGTTTCAAAAGCTGTTGACAGTCCTCCATACGCTTGATTGTATTCATCATTCGCCGTTGTGGTGACTGTCGTGTATTCTGCCATCGCGCCATTGAATGTGGTCGTGTAAGTTGCCTGCGCTGCGGCTTGCGCGGCCGTTAGAACTGCTTGCGCCGATTGGATACTGCCGTCCCGGGCTGAAGTCGCCGTCGCTACTGCGGTGGCGAATTCGTTGCTTGCTGTCTGAATTTTTGTCGCGTATTCAGCGTTTGCGGCGTTCAGATCTGACTGCCGTTGCAGTTCCGCAGCAGCGACAGCCGCGTTGAAAACGGATGTTGCAGAGGCGACTGTTGTATTATAGGCATTCTCAGCATTCAGTATTGTCGTGTTGTAAGTGGCATTGATCTGTTGCAAGCCTTGCGTCCACGCAGCTTCAGCCTGACTCAATGCTGCTTGAAATCCGGAATCCGAATCTGCTGCAGCAGGATCGAAGCCAGGAGCCTGACTGGCGGCGGCGTTGTACGTGCTTTGATGGACCGCTCGAGCATTCTGTAACACTGTTTGATTCGCGGCTAACGCCGATTGTCGCACAATATCCGCCGAAGATTCGGCAGCCGTCAGAATTGCTTGCGCGCCCGCAGTTCCTGCGGCCAGCACGTTCCCTGCGGTTGTGAGTGCCGCGTGGTAGATCGAATTGGCGGCAGTCCATGCTTGATCGTTTGCCGCACCAAGGCTTTGCAATGCGCTACTGTATGTGGCTGCGTGGCCATCAATGGCAGTGTTCATGGTTGCTGTCGCTGCCACAATTGACGAATCATACGCTGCGTTTGCTGTCGCCTGACCCTGCGAAAATGTTGCGTCGCTGCTTTGCTGCGCCGTGACACGAGTCGCCTGAATACCAGCTAAAGAAGTATTGAGCGTTGCTGTGGACGCCGCCTCACCTGCCGTGTGTTCGGCAGTCGCTGCTGCATCAGAAGCAGTAAGGGCAGCGCTTGCTGTCGTCAGCTTGCCCTGATAAGCAATAGAGCTTTGCTGATTCGCCTGCTGGATTTGATTCTGCGTTGTGGTCCCAACAGTTTGTAGATTCGTAAGAGCCTGCTCTAATAATTGTGCCGGTGTTTGCGTTCCTGTTGTTCCCGTGCCGGTTGTGCCCGTATAACCATACATATTGCCTGGCGGCATCACTGGAGTTTGTCCTCCGGTTCCATAAGGGTCACCGTCGAGCATTGCCCTATCTTCGAGTACTTCTGACTGGATAGATGCGAGCAGGCCGACCGAGATATCTACCGTACTAAACTGCCCCCTCCCCTCCTAGCTTTCCGGCGAGCGGTGCTTTGGCGAGACCATCGCGATGATGTCTCACCACCGTCCGAAAACAATCCAGTCACCAGCGAACGAAATACACTGCTCACCATGTCAAAGCTCCGAAGCAAGAGAACAAACGGGAGAATGCACCATCGCGGGTATCAGGGACTCCGTGTACCACCCGCTCGACTCCTGAATCTGACAACCGCAGAAAATAAGTCAAGGCACTTCATGGTAGGACATGCCCTACCCATCTGGAAATATTTATGCGATCCTCTCACAGGAAATCTCGCTAGATGGGACAGCTAGAAGTAGCTGCTCACCAATAAACCGCTGCATCTCTTACTTCCGCAGCATTTTGAGTTTGGCGATGAATCGTTGGTTGTTCATGCCAGCTAAAGCGTACTCGGCGAGGGTATGATTTTTGTCGGTGCAGAGCAGGATGCCGATGGGCGGGTTGTCGCCTTCGATCATCATGTTGGCTTGATTCCAACTGACGTAGGTTTTGAGCTGGCCGAGGTTCGCGTGGCTGAAACGTCGAGATTGAGAGAGCAGTGACGTAATCCATCACACGAGTGACGTCGCAACTCCGCAGAATCTGCTTCGTGTCATGGCTTCTCTTGTTTGTCGAATCCTGAATTGACCACATTGTCCGGCCTATGCCCGTGAAGAGCCTGGACGATTTGATGCGTGGCTTGTCGGCGGAGTTGTTCGAGAGACTCGGCGGAGACGAATGCGGCGTGGGGTGTGACGATGACTCGCTCGTCACGGTAGAGTGGTAAGTTCAGATCTGGTGGTTCGGGTTCGAAGACGTCAAGGGCGGCTCCGGCGAGTTTGTTTGTGTGGATCGCATTCCATAAGGCGGATGCGTCGATCAATCCGCCGCGTGAGGTATTGATCAAATAGGCTGTGGATTTGATCAGATGCAGGCGTTCGGCATTTATCAGATGATGAGTCTCGGGCGTCAACGGAGCATGCAGTGAGACGAAATCACTTTGGGTCAGAAGATCTTTAAGCGAGACCATTTGGCAGTCTGTTCCGTGCGAGTTGCCTGAAACTGTATGCGCAATAACTTTGAATCCAATCGCTCGCAGCTTCGGCACGAGTTCGCGCGCGGTGTGTCCCAATCCGATGAGGCCCACTGTCTGCGAAGATAATCGCCTCATCGTTGTCGCTGCGCCCAGATTGTATTCGCCTTGCTTGGTTCGCCAGTGGAAGAATCCAATTCGCCGAGCACACGCCAGCAGCAATCCCAGGGCGTGGTCGGAGACTTCCGAGACGCAGTAGTCAGGGCAATTCGTGACCGGAATTCCAAGCTCTGTCGCGACACGGACGTCGATGTTGTCGAGTCCGATTCCGAAGCGGGCAACGATTTTGCATTTCGTGCAACTGCGGATGACAGGTTCTGTCACGCGAGCCCAATTTGTGCCGATTGCGTCCACATCCCTGGCAAGTTCCGCCAGCGTTGCTTCGTCAGTTGCTGTCGCTTCGATAAGTTCGGCGCCAGCGTCGGCAAGAATCGTGCGCTCGATATCGAAATCCGGCCAGGCACGGTCGGTGATGAGGACGCGGAATTGAGTTTTCATTGTTGATATCTTATCTGTTTAACTCGTTTAACCCGACTCAAAGAGGAGGCAAGCGCCGGCCTGCGGCAACAACCTCCTCTTCGAGTCGGGTTAAACGAGGACAGTTGAAGTAGAGGCTGAGGGAAACCTCCTCTTCGAGTCGGGTTAAACGAGGACAGTTGAAGTAGAGGCTGAGGGAAACCTCCTCTTCGAGTCGGGTTAAACGGGGACGGTTGAAGTAGTCCTAGTGGTACGTGATGTGGCCCGGTTCGAGACCTCGAAAAGGTGCGACGAACTTCCAGTGCTGGCGAGGTTTGCCTTCTTCTTCCGGGTTGTCTTCGACATAACGGATCGCGTTCTCAATCTGTTCCTCAGAATCGAGGTAAACCTTCCAGAGTCTTTCTGCCCACATTTTGGGAGGACGACCGCCGTCTCCCTGATAGTCGGCAAGCGGATGACGACCATCGCGAACTATTCGCATTGTTGCGCCGCCTTTCAGCAGCGTGGCCATTTGTTCGACTTTGTAAGTGTGACGAGCGAGTACCAGATGAACGTGTTGCGGCAGAATTGCACACGCCCAAACCGTATAGCCGTTCTTACGAACAGTTTCAGCAAATCCATCGTTGATCGATTTGGCCTGCAGTTCGGTCAACTGGACTGAGGGATACCGCAATTCACGTTGAGCAGCCGCTCGCAGAGCAAGTTCCTCTTCAGTCAGCTGCACCAGAGATTTCCGCTCGATACTGTGAGTCGGATTGCCGTACCGCAGCAGCTCCCATTTGTAGATCGTCTCCGACCAGGAACCACGCGGATCGTTGGGTAGCCAGACACCGTACATCGGCAGGATGACGTGATATCCATGGATCATCAATGTTCTCCGAAAAGTTGGATGATAGAGGATCGACTCGTTTAACCCGACTCAAAGAGGAGGCAAGCGCCGGCCAGCCCACTGCAACAGCCTCCTCTTCGAGTCGGGTTAAACGGGGTTAAGCGACCAGGCAAAGTAATTGACTTGCCATCGTATCAAACTGTAGCCATTATCCGTTTGCGATTCGATCTACGCTCCCACCTATTTAAACGAGTCTGATTTCCATGTTGCTGAATTCAAAGATCCTGTCGGGCTGTATCTTCTGCCTGATGACTGCCATGTTCGGGATGACCGCGAGTTCTGTTCGTTCAGAAGACTACACAGAGAACTCTGGTGCGGAAGGCAACGGTAACCATGTCGTTGGTCCGGAATACAAGATCGATCCCGATCTGACAGACAAAGGTAATCCTAAGGGCAAGTACTTTCAGTTTTCGATGCCGCTGGCGGACAGCAAGATCTTCCGTGGAGATGATTCAACGCTGGATTCACGCAAGCCCGTGCGAAAAGAACGGAAGATTTTTGTGTATGTCCCAGCGGCCTACAAAGATGGAACTAAGGCACCGATTCTCGTGATGCATGACGGGCCCGGTCGAATGGATTTAGTCAGGAATGCTTTGGACAATCTGACGATTTCAAAAGACCCGAACCGCACGCTGCCAGCGTTTATTGCGATCGGCGTCGAAAACGGCGGTGACGACAGCAAAGGCAGTCAGCGAGGTCTGGAATATGACACCATGTCCGATCGTCTGGCTCGATTTATCAATGACGAAGTGCTGCCGGCGGTTCTCAACAATGCTGAGATCAAGGCTGCCTATCCGCACGTTGCCTTCACGGAAAATCCGTGGGGCAAAGCGACCATGGGATGCAGCTCGGGCGGCGCAGCAGCGTTGGCAATGGGTTGGTTTCGTCCGGATTTGTTTCGTCGTCTGATCACGTATTCCGGCACGTTCGTGGACCAGCAGGACGACGATGCTCCTGACGAAGCAAAGTATCCGCTGGGCGCGTGGGAATATCATTCCAGCATGAAACTGATCGAAAACAGCGAGAAGAAACCGCTGCGAATTTTCACGCATGTGTCAGAGTTTGATAATCGAGCCAACGATGCGGAAGAGACCTATCACAACTGGGTGATGGCGAATGAACGAACGGCAGTAGCTTTGAAGGCCAAGGGGTACGATTACCGTTACGTCTATAGCAAAGCGACGAAGCATTGTGACGGGAAAGTGTTTGAGCTGACTCTGGCTGACACTCTCGTCTGGACATGGCGCGGGTATCATGCGGAGTGAGGCACCCGGCGAGCGGCAGGACGTCAGTCCTCCGATCACTGGTGGCGGTTCGCTCCGGCGGCGCGTGCGGAATCAGGCGACTGACGTCGCTCCGCTCGCCTGTTTGGCATGGACGATCACTCTTTATCCCGCCACCACTGCGCATACGGCACGGGGCTGAGGAATGCCTGGTTCTCCAGTGGTGCGGCTTTGCCAAGTTCGCTGATGAATGGCGTCAGGAACAGGAAACCGGAATATCCGAACAGCAGCGGGATCATGATCAGGCGAATCGTCCAGCGATAAGGCCACCATGCTGGCTGCATCTGATTCATGCCTCGATGATAAGCCCAGGCAACGAGGACTCGCGCGGGATACGTCAGGATGATAAAGAACGGCGTCAGCACAAGCAGTGCGTCCGCTGGCAGCAGTTTAATTTTCGTCAGGTACAGAGGAAATGTCATCGCGTACATCAACACGGTTGTCAGCATCCACACTAATGGAGTGCTGCGGATAACTCGCCGAGCGGCACCGACGGCAAAGATCGAACGGAATCTTCCGGTCACCGCTTGATGAACCTGCAACTGAGGTAACCATGCGGCGACGGGAATCATCAGGACGACACCCAGGAACGAAAGAATACCGAAGATCGGATTCGTGCGTCCCGGAGCGGAATAGGCGACTAACAATCCAGCGGGAATGATCAGCCACAAGACGGCGCCGACGAATGCTTTCAGTCCAATCCAGAAATGCTGAACGGGTCTAACCAGTTGAAGCACCTGCTCGGTGCCTTCAGACATTTCTTCACGGCCTTTGCGAGTGAAGATCTTGCGCAGAAACCAGATGACATTCTTGAACGGTCGCAGAAAACAACCAACAGTTCCGCCACGTGCGATGGCAAGCATCAGATGGATTGCGACCACTGTCTGCATGACTTGCAGAATCGTCTGCATCTGCACAACGCGTGAATGAGATGCTCCCAGAATAACGGCAGCATCACTGACTCGCACAGCCTGAATGCGAATCGGAATGAGCATCAGAACGGAAAAGAAAACGATGACACCCAGGCGTGGTGCCAGGGCCATCAGTGGAAACCCGTCACGCAATCGACCGCTTTGAGCGACTCGTTTTTGCGGATCAATCAGGTAACCCAACGTCAGGATGTTTAAGCCGGGGATGGCGGCGAGAATGGCCAGAACCAGAACA
>JBDNFT010000282.1:0-7233 GCA_041689695.1 Planctomycetaceae bacterium
CGTTCGCCAGGAATTGTACATTAAGACGCTCGACGAGCCTGATTTGATGGACGACGAGATGGCGTTTGGGATGTTGAACCAGCTTTATCAAAGCACGCTCAAGTCCGACGAACGTGATGTTTGGGACAATCTGGTTGAACAGTTGCGACAGCGTTTGCCGGATGTGTACGTGGTGAGCCGCAAATACTATCTCGGATGGCAAATCACGAACATCATCGCCAGCGGCAGGCGTGAGCGGGCTACAGGCCTAGCTCAGGAAATAGCAGAAGTTGCTGGCGATGATGTGGATAATTATGTGGAGATTGTGGATCAGTTGGCCTATCACGGAATGCTGGCTGCATTGTCACAAATCAGCCACATGGCATGGCCAAATATCAAAGCTTCAAACAACATCATGTGGGGCAAAAACAAGTTCGCAGAATGGGGAGCGGATTGTGTTCTATTCGAACAGTTGGAGACAACCGGGGAACTGAGTCTTGAGGATTCGGAGCTCATGCAAAAGATCGGCTATTATTTCGAAGACCTGCAACCGGAGCATTTTTCCGAATACATAAAGTCGATTAGTGGTCGATCGGATCGGACTTTTTCGCTCGGCGATTTCAAAGTTAAGAGTGATCTGCGACCGCAAGACGGATACGACAAAGATGACAAGCCGAGCTTGACTTCTGATTCTCAGTCGGCCCTATCTGGCCTCCTTGATGTTTTTGTCGACTATGCACGCCGCGTTGAAGGAGTTCCTTATACAAAGGCGAAACTGGCTTGCACAAATATCTACAGCTATATCTATAGAAGATCGGCAGGCAAGCTGGAGCCACAGGAGGGCCTTGCCTCCTTGATGTTCAGTCCGCGAAAGCAGCCGCAACCGCAAAAACAGAAACCGCCAGCAAATATACTGTGTCCGGATCGTGATACACTTGACCGTTACATCACTGATCAATTTCACTTTATGAATCCAAAGTCGTATCCGGCTGTTGCCACATTTGAATTGATGCCGACTTGGCTGCGGTTCCTCAAAGGGAAAGGGTTGCTGGAATCCGAGTTACATGCGACAACCCTGAAAGAGCTCGGCAAATTGCAAACTTCGTTGTGCAACCTGTACAAGTCTGATCGTTCCGACCCTGCACTTTTCGCGAATCTGAGCGGCTGGAACGGAGCGGCTGAATCAACGACCGCAGAAGTAGAGTAGCGAAACTCGTTGAGAGTTTCGGCATCAGTTCACGCCGAAAGTCTTGACGACTTTCGCTACCAAGAAATTCAATCACCAGCATGCTTTTTCGAAAATCTGAATACGATGAGCTCACGCCGAAAGTCTTGACGACTTTCGCTACCAAGAAATTCAATCACCAGCATGCTTTTTCGAAAATCTGAATACGATGAGCTCACGCCGAAAGTCTTGACGACTTTCGCTACCAAGAAATTCAATCACCAGCGTGCTTTTTCGAAAATCTGAATACGATGAGTCGCATTGCGTTCCTCACGATGGACAGTCTTAATGGTTTCGTTTCCTACGACGCCCTTATGTCTGACTGTCTGGCTGTGCGTGAGATTACGGTCGAGAATGTATCGTGGCGAAATCCCAGGGCCAATTGGGATGACTACGAAATGGTCATCATTCGTTCTCCGTGGGATTATCAACATTCAGTTGATGAATTCATGACAGTCCTGGAGAACATCGACGCATCGAGTGCTGTTCTCTGGAATCCCATTGATGTTGTTCGCTGGAATGTTCGCAAAACGTATCTGCAGCAATTGCATGACCAAGGAATCGTGATCGTTCCGACTCAGTTTTTACAGAGCCCGACCGAGTTGCAGATTCGAGGGATGTTTGATGCCTTCGGATCAGACCAGATCGTGATCAAACCGGTGGTCGGTGCCAATGCGAACGATACGTTCTGGTTGCGACCGGATTCTTCCGCCGATCTGCTGCAACAGATTGAAACACTGTATCGAGGCCGGCTGGCACTGCTGCAGCCATTTATTCAAAGCGTAGTCGAATACGGCGAAACGTCGCATATGTTTTTCGACGGGCAACACAGCCACAGTGTGCTGAAGACACCAAAAGCTGGCGACTTTTGAGTTCAGGAAGAACACGGTAGCCACATTCAGCCACTCCAGCCAGATTCGGCACTCATGGAATGCGCAAAACGGGCGTTGGAGCCCGTGCCGCAGCACACGTTATATGGTCGTGTGGATCTGGTGGAACTGTCGAACGGTCAGCAGGCTGTGATGGAGCTTGAACTGATCGAACCATCGCTGTACCTGACCTATGATGCGGATTCCGCCGAACGTTTTGCGGATGCCATTCAGCGATTCAGGGCATGATCGGCCAGTCGTTGACAGTATTCGTTGTTGCTGATGTTCTTGATTTTGTCTTTCGTGAGGGCGATAAGTTCTGGTCCGCCCTCGTCGATTTCCAGCATGGCGGCATGCTGAACGAATACGCTCTTGTGACTTAGCAATTCTGCCAGTGTCGCCGCTGCCGTTGTCAGATCGCCCATGCGAGCGAGTCCACCTGCGGCTGCGATGCGGATCGTTGGTTCGTCGGATTTTGCTTCGGCTTCCAGTAACGCTTTAAAGGTGCCGACGTTCGGGGCTTTGCTGCAGGCCATCACCTGCCACCAGCGCACGGCTGGATCGATATCAAGTTGTGGCATTTCAACCTTTGCTTGCCCCGCAACGCTTTGCGAGGTCGCCTTGGCTGCGTTCAGAAGTTTTTCAGTGCGAGCCATGCCGTCAGGTCCATGCAGAACCATCCAGCGGCAGCCGGCTGTTTGTTCGGCCGCGTCCAGCATCGCTTCCGGCAACAGATGCGCGTCGCGGACTTCCAGTTGCCAGTGGTCACATTCGGCTGATAAAGCTTTCAGCGTCGTGGCGTGGGCTGGGTTTTTGACGAGATTCACAAGTTCCCAGGGATCAGCGTTCAGATCATAAAGTTCTTCGGCTGGCCGTGGCGTTTGAAACCATTGAGTGGACTGCGGTTCAAGTTTTCCTTCCGCGAGCAGCTTTCGCATTTCCTGACGAGTTGCGTTTTGTTCGCTGTAGGTGATGTTCTGTAGTGCGGGCCGCCATGGCATCAGATTGCGAACGTAGCGGAAGTCGCGGTTTCGGACTGTGCGGACAAGGTCGAATCTTTCGTCAATGCGATCGCGAGCGCCGTAAATGAATTCGCGATCCAGTGGCTGATCGGTTCCAAGAAACGGCTGACCGCTGAGCCCTTCTGGTATCGCAACTCCGGCGAGTGACAGCACCGTCGGACCAAGATCAATGAGATTGATCAATCTGTCGTCTGTTGATCCCGGTGAACCAACGGAGGCCAGCGCCTTGTATTTCTCGGGTACTCGAACAATCATCGGGACATGCGTGCCGGAATCATACGGCCAGCGTTTCGCTCGAGGCAGTCCGTCACCATGGTCAGACCAGAACATCACGATTGTGTCATCTGCCAAACCGGCATCATCGAGTTCCTTGAGAAGCAGTCCGACGTTGCGATCCATGACGGTGATGATGTCAGCAAGTCTCGCGAGATCTTCGCGTACAGCCAGCCTGTCCGGATAAAGCGGAGGCACGATCATGTCTTCGGCACGATGTCGTTCTGATTCTTTCAGATCTGAGACAACGCCTTTCCAACCGCTCCTCCAGATTTTACTTTCGTGCGTCATCGTGAGATTAAAAACGGCAAAAAATGGTTGAGTCTTGTCCGGTCGATTTTTCCAATGAGCCTTTGCCGACGTGTTATCCCATGTTGCTTTCTGATCCCAGACCAGGTTGTAGTCGGTTTTGCTGTTGTTTGTGCAGTAGTAGCCCGCTTTCCGTAGGTATTCCGGAAACGGTTTGATATGCGGCGGCAGATTTGTCTTGGATCGCATGTGATTAGCACCGAGCGCTATTGGATAGTGGGCCGTGATGATTCCCGTCCGACTTGGTGCACAGACGCCGTGACAGGTGAATGCGTGTGTGAACCGAATTCCTTCCGTCGCGAGATGATCCAGGTTGGGCGTGTTGGCTGTGGTGTCTCCGTAGCAGCCCAAACGCGGGCTGATATCTTCGCAGCTGATCCAGAGAATGTTCGGTCGATCCGCCGCGAATGACGCCGCAGAAACCACAATCACTGCAGCGAACGCGAGCATGTGAGTCTTCATAGAATTGAATAACCTTGAATTCGATGGATCGGTGGCAGAGAAAAAACTTCACGTTAAGACTAAACTATTCTGATCGATTCCAGACTCGTATTAAACCGATCACGGAGAATTCTGATGCAGCAAAGCTCTTTTGTGAAGATCTCGAAGTTACTTGCCTATGCGTGCGTTCTGTGTCTCACGTCACTCGCAGAGCCATTGGTTGCCGCAGACAGCGTGTTTCCAGACAATGCGGAACCCAAACTGTTGTGGGATGGCGGTGAGTTCACTGAAGGCGTCGCAGCACGTTCGGACGGTTTGATTTTCTTCAGCGACATTCCAAGCGGACCTAAAACCGCTGGGCGCATTCTGGTGTTCAATCCAGCCACTGGAACGACTCTGGTTTTCTGTGCGGACAGCAGCAAAAGCAACGGTCTGGCGTTTGATTCCGGAGACCGATTGCTGGCCTGTTGCGGAGCCAACGGTGGTTTACGTGCATTGTGTGAGGTCACCGAAGGTGGACTGGTCCGTGGCGTTTCAGAGTTATTTGAGAAGAAGCCGTTCAACGCTCCAAATGATTTGGCCATCCATCCCAACGGAAGCATCTATTTCAGTGATCCGCGTTACGTAGGCTTCGAACCTTTGGCGTTGTCTGGCCAGTGGGTGTTTCGTTTCGATCCGAAAACCGGTGTGACGTCAGTCGCCACAAAAGAAGTTGCGAAGCCTAATGGCGTCGCAATTTCACCGGACGGTAAAACAGTTTACGTTGCCTGCAATGATAACGGCTCAGTCGGTCTGGCAGATAAACCCGCAGGTCCGAAAGGCAAAATGTCGCTGGAAGCGTTTGATATCGCTGAAGACGGCAGTCTGAGACATCGCAAGACTCTCGTTGATTTTGGAAACGAGAACGGCATTGACGGCATGGAAGTTGATGCCAATGGTCGCATCTTTGCAGCCATGCGTTCCGAAAAGCGTTTCGGCATTGCCGTGTTTGATGCGATGGGTAAAGAACTGGCATTTCTGAAAACTTCAAAAATGCCGTCAAATTGCTGCTTCGGTGCGGGACGCGATTCATCGACGCTCTACATCACCGCAGGCGGAGCGTTGTACAGCGTCATCGTAAAACCGTAGCAAACAGATCAGTTCACTTAAACAGAGCCAGGACGACAGCGGCGGTCAGCAGCAAAGCCCCAACCGCGCGGCGAAGCATGACCGATCGAGCAACGTGGCGTTCGCCGCCTTCGAAAGAGTGTGCCAGTAACCATGCGAACACAATCGCCCACAGGCCGCGTAGTGCGTACACAATGTTGACTCGAGTTGCATCTGCAAATTGCGACAGAGCGATCGTCATACCCATGGCTTGTGACGCCATCAGGATTGTGGCAAAGAGCATCGGTCGCAAAGCATGCACGGAGTTCAGTTTGGCAACTGGGGTGACCCACGGCAAAAGTCCAAATGAAAACAGCGAAGCAAACACGAACATCACCGGAAGAAACTGCAACGCGCCATGTGCCTTGCCCCACGTCGCAAGCAGCACGTCGAATACAGACATCGCCGATGCTGCCGAAAGTGCAGTCACGACAGTGATGAGAAGTTGTCTTCGTTCGTGCTTGTGAGCCGATCCCGGACCGGATTGAACAAGAATAATTCCGGCGGTGGCAATCATTGCAGCAACCCAAACCGTCGAGGCTATGCTTTGCCCAGTCGTGAATGACGTCAGCACAGCGACGAGCAGAATCTTGACCCCAAAGATGGGAGTTGCCACGGACACGTCACCATAGCGAAACGCGGTGTACGTGAAGAACTGGCCCGAAAAGAACAGCAGCCCAATGATGGCTGCTTGCCACCAATCGGCAACCGGCATCACGTCCCAACGATAGATTCCGACCAGCAGCCAGCTCAAACCCAGCCAGAGATTTCCGTAGAATGTTCCGGTCCACGCACTGGCTCCGCGACCAATGGCCTTGCGGGCGTACATCATGCCAAATACGAACGTGATACTGGAAAACAGAGGAAACAATAGATGCAGATTCGACACAATGACCTCAGACAGCACCGTCGAGAATGACATTCCATGGGCAAAGCGATATTCTGAGCGATCAGCGTGAATTCAGGCAGTACAGCAACGAGCGAAACCCGAAAACGGTTGTGATTCCTGAAGACCTGATGAAAATCTCAGAGCTGTCCTCCACGTCTCTCAATTTCAGAATTTCTAAATCCACCGCATGGCACTCTTTGACCGCGAACGACTCTACAACCGACTCACAGTCGAAGGGCAAGACGCGTGGGCCGACGAACTTCGAACAAAAACACAGAACGCGATTGCCAGGGAACGACATGGAAATCTCGGCACGTGGGTGGCTGCATGGAATCAACTGCCGAATGCCGTTGATTCCTGTCTGATCGCCGATCGTGACGCGGTCACCATTCAGGGACACTTGTCCAGTGAAGACCAGGATTCTCTGCAGCTGCAGTTGATGGCATTTCATCCTTGGCGCAAAGGGCCGTTCGAGCTTTTTGGCATGCAGATCGATACTGAATGGCGTTCGTGTCTGAAGTGGGATCGATTGGCCTCGCACGTCGATTTTCAAAAATGCCGAGTTCTGGATGTTGGCTGTGGCAATGGATATTACGGCTGGCGAATGCTGCAGGCGGGTGCGAATCTGGTATTAGGTTTTGATCCGTTTTTGCTGTTTCTGATGCAGTTTGAAGTTGTCCGTCGCTACGCCGATCCATCCGCAGATCATTATGTATTGCCGTTGACAGACCAGGATATTCCAGCCCGATTGAACTTCTTCAACGTGACTCTGTCGATGGGTGTCCTTTATCATCGAACCAGCCCGATTGATCATCTGCAGGCGTTATGGCATTCACTGCGTGCAGGCGGTACGCTGGTGCTGGAGACATTGATTATCGAAACCGATGCCGTCACATGTCTGGTTCCGGAAGATCGCTATGCCAAGATGCGCAACGTCTGGTTTATTCCATCCATCTCTATGCTGCGACTGTGGTTGAAACGCACGGGGTTCCAGGAGGTTCAGGTGATTGATGTTTCGGCCACGACCATCGCCGAACAACGACGTACGGAATGGATGACGTTTGAATCGCTGGCTGACTA